>DAOVTY010000053.1 GCA_030632865.1 Bacteroidota bacterium | reverse complement strand
TGAAAATAGTTTGGGTAGATATAGTATGTATGTTGTTATGAATATCGACCATAATTCTTTAGACCCTATTTTAAAAAAAATAGATAATAATAAATTGCTTATTCTCGATATGGGGAAACCCGAAAATGGGAAGATAAATTACCTGTTGCAGGATTTTAATACTTCTATTCAAAATTGTTTGGAGCAAGGATTAACTCAACTTCAAAAGTATAACGAATTAATTTTAGTTTATTCAGAAAAGAGTACTCCGCATCCGGAAGAGTCTGTAAATGCTGTGCAAACATTCTGTCGAAACAATAAAATAAAGTTCAGAAATATTACGCAATTAAAAGATAGTGATATTAAAAATGGTCAAGCGTATTTTGTAATTCGCGATGCAGATTTAGTTCAGGTTATAAAAACTTGTCGTAAAAAACATTTCGAGTTGGGAAAAGATGTTGGAGTGATTTCGTATAACGACACTCCGATGAAACAAATTGTTGGCGGAGGAATTACTGTTATTTCAACAGATTTTGAGTTGATGGGGAAGCAGGCTGCTGAGTTTGTGAAAAATAAACAAAAAATAGGTAAAGTTCTCACTACTTTATTAATTTTGAGAGATTCATTGTAATAATTACAATATGACTAAATTGAGCTATATTTTTATTCTTGTTATTTTAAGTTCTATTTCTGTAGAAGCACAACAAATGTTTCAAAACTACTCGGGGCATGATATTGGCAATCCAAAACTACAGGGCAATTTTCAGTTTAATGATAACTTGCAGCAGTTTACTCTTGCAGGAGCAGGATATAATATGTGGTTTGAGCGAGACGAATTGTATATGGTTTCGCAAGAAATTGAAGGCGATTTTATTTTGTCAGCAAACGTAAAATTTCTGGGTGAAGGAGTTGATGCACACCGGAAAGTAGGTGTAATAATTAGAAACTCTGAAGATGAAAATGATGTTTATGTTGACGGTGTTGTTCATGGAGATGGTTTAACATCATTACAATATCGTGAGAAAAAAGGAGATGAAACTCTTGAAATATCAACAGAAACTAAAGCTCCCGAATTTGTTCAGATTGAAAGAATAGGGAATGAATTTATTTTTAGAATTTCAAAAGGAAATAAGCCTTTGGAATTAGTTGGAAAAGTAACTCTAGAAATGGGAAACTCGGTTTTAGCCGGAATGTTTATCTCTTCGCACAATGTTGATGTGATAGAAAAAGCCCGATTCTGGAATGTTCGTTTGGAAAAACCTGCAGCCCCAAATGTAGATGGTTATCAAAGTCCTTCGCCAAGTAGATTAGAAATAATAGATATTGAAACAGGAAATAGAAAAGTTGTTTACGAAACTGAAACACATATTGAAGCTCCAAATTGGTCACGTAACGGAAAATATTTGATTTACAACTCAGAAGGTAAATTGCATAAGTTTGATTTAAAACGTTCGGTTATTTCAGAAATCAATACTGATTTTGCCAATTCTAACAACAATGATCATGGAATCTCTTTTAACGGGAAAATGCTTGCCATAAGTCATCACATCGAAGAAAATGGTAATAATAAATCTATTATTTATACGGTTCCTGTAAAAGGTGGAGTTCCTAAACGCATTACAGAAAATGGGCCGTCGTATTGGCACGGTTGGTCGCCCGATGGAAAGTGGTTAACATATTGTGCCGAACGAAACGGGAATTACGATGTTTATAAAATTCCGGCAAAAGGCGGAGAGGAAATAAGATTAACTGATGCTGATGGATTAGATGATGGCCCAGAATATTCGCCCGATGGAAAGTATATTTATTTTAATTCGACTAGAACAGGAATGATGCAAATTTGGCGCATGAAACCCGATGGAACAAAGCAGGAGCAAGTTACCAAAGATAACTATCAAAACTGGTTTGCACATCCTTCTCCAGACGGCAAACAGATGATTATGATTTCGTATTTGTCTGATGTTCCGGCAGGTTCGCATCCACGTAACAAAAGAGTTATGCTAAGATTAATGCCGGTTGGCGGCGGAGAAATAAAAACGGTTGCCTTTTTATATGGTGGTCAAGGAACAATTAATGTTCCATCTTGGAGCCCCGATTCAAAAAAAGTTGCGTTTGTTTCGTACACTTATTAGATGCTATTAAATGCTAACGCTTTATCTGGTAACAGAATCAATTTTATTTTTTAGGGGAGATACAAAATGCTTTGCTATTGATGTAGAAGAGTCGGTGGCAATCAAAAATAAGGATCCCGACAAAACTTTACCTCGTCGGTAATATTTACCTTATTATTTAAACCTTTTTAGTTGTTGTTGGTTATAATTTTCAAATATATTTTCATGAAAATCATCATTCGAATAATTATAGTTATTTCTGCCATTGTAATATTGAGTTTAATTTTGTTGCCTGGTATAGCAAAAAAATATGCCTCCAAGCATAGCAAAGAACTGGTTGGAAGGCAAATCGTAATTGATAAATTAAGAATTAATTATTTTACTGGCACATTAAAAGTTACAGATTTTAAAATGTTCGAAGAGGATGATAATAATGTGTTTGTCTCTTTTGATACACTTATTATTAACCTAGAACCATATCAGCTTTTTGTAGATGAATTCGTGATTGAACAGTTATATCTTAAAGGGTTAAAAGCTAGCGTAACACAACAAGATTCAATGTTTAATTTTGATGATTTAATTGCATTCCATATAAATGAATCAGATACCTTAGAAGTAGATCCCATCTTGACAGAACCATTACATTTTCAATTGTCTAATATTGAGTTGAAAGATGCTGAATTTATTTTTGATGATAGAATTATTAACAAAATTACCAAACTTAACGACATTTCATTTTTTATCCCTTATGTTGGTTGGAACCAGGCAGATAAAAGTAAAGCAGACTTACGCTTTGCATTAAAAAATGAAGGGTATTTTGAATCATCCATAAATGTTAATCCAGTAAATGGGAATTATGATGCTGAAATTATTCTTTGGCATCTTTATTTTAAATCAATGCAGGAGTACGTAGCTGAATTTGCAAATATTAATGCATTTGGCGGGTTGTTTAATGCACAAATAAAAATGGAGGGAAATATATTTGAGCCCGAGCAATCGTTAGTATCAGGAAGTGCTGAGGTAATTGATTTTATGATGGCAGACGAAAATAATAATAAGTTTTTGGGAGCCAATAAACTTGAATGTGTTATAAAAGAGTTCGATATTTATAATCAGTCGTACATTATCGATTCGCTTATTTTAAACGAACCTTACGTATATTTTGAAATGGATTCTACAACCAACAATTTTTTCGAAATATTCAATATTGGTTTTGATGAAGATACCAAGATTGATTCTTCAAACAGCAATACTAATACGGCAACTGAATCTGAAGATTTGTATTATGCTTTAAATTATTTTAATATTAGTAAAGGAGTGGTAGATTATACAGACAACCTGACCGGCGACCCTTTTGATTATAATTTAAGTGAAATTGAAATAACCACAGATAGTATTTTTAGCAATTCTGATTGGATAAATATTAATTCAACAATGTTGCTGAACAACAGAGGAGAATTGGTTGCTGAAGTTGGTTTCGATCCGGCAAATCCGATGGATATTATTCTGGACTATGTTGTTACCGATTTTCAGTTGAGTGACTTGAATATTTATTCGCGATATTATATGGGATTTCCAATTTTATATGGCGACATGTATTATAAGTCACGAACTAAAATAATTAATAATCAACTAACTAGCGAAAATAGACTGATAATTAATAATGCTGAAGTAGGTGATAAAACAGGTGGTTTATACAGTTTGCC
Organism: Bacteroidota bacterium; assembly: GCA_030632865.1. GTDB lineage: Bacteria > Bacteroidota > Bacteroidia > Bacteroidales > Prolixibacteraceae > Draconibacterium. The sequence goes on along the minus strand of DAOVTY010000053.1, from coordinate 10,605 downwards.
AATGAAATTTGCACTTTTCATTTTAAAAGATCGTGATGGAGTTATCGACTTAGATATTCCGGTTAGGGGCAATCTTGATGATCCGCAAGTAAGTGTGGGGAAAATAGTGTGGAATACATTTAAAAACTTGATTGTGAAAGTAGCAGCTTCACCTTTCGATCTTCTTGCAGGATTGATTAGCGTTAATCCAAAAGATATTAAAGTAATAGAATTTGGTTATTTAGATACAACTCTCTCTGCAGAGCATCAGCAACAAATTGATCATTTACTTCAACTCGAACATAAAAAAGAAGACCTTGAAATTGAATTGGTTTATTTTAACGATGTAAATATTGAAAAAGAACAAATTGCAGTTGCAGAGGCAGGTAAATTATTTGCTGCCAAAACGAATAAAAATTATAAAACTGATAATGTTGATTTTTTAGATTTTCTGAAATCGAAAACAGAAACCGATTCGGTAGATATTGTAGCCGCCTCCGAAATACTAATACCGCCAACTACCATCGATTCTCTTTTGTCTCAATTTGCTGAAACGCGAAAAAATGGAATAGAGCAATATCTTGTAAATGCAAATGATTCTACGGCTATTACGATTTCTGTCTCAAGTTCTGAGTCTCCTAAAAACATTGGCATTAAACCAATATTTGAGGTTAAATATTCAATGAAAGTAAATTCTGATGTTCCAGATCAAAAAAAGTAATTCCAATTGTAATAATTAAAATATTTTCATCTTTTATAAGACTACGATTCTCTTTCTCAAGTTCAATAAAATCTTCAAGGTTTTTTATAATTGCCAAAAGATTTATTTCAGTTTTTATTAAATGAAACGTCATATTACACAAATTAATTTATGTAAAAATAACGAGTTTGAAGTTTGTCCCTCTTAACAAATGTCAAGAAAAGTTACATGAAATTTAAATTCGAATTATTTATTGAAGGTAAAATGTAGAGTTGTAATATTTACATTTTAATTCATAAAAATGTGAGAGATCTATTCTCCAAAATTAATTGTGGCTCCAAAGTATAAACTAACGGAATTTAATATTGTCTGCATCGAAATGTCACGAGTACCCTGCAGAGCTTTCATCTCTTCGTAATTAAACTCAATCGGGTCTGAAAGATTTACATATTGTTTTTGTCCATTTTCGTGACCAAGAGTATATTGAAAACCAGTAATGAAATCGTGCCCTAAAATATTAATTGTTAATCCACTTGTAATATGATATTTATCTAAAACAAAACTTTTAATAGTTTTCTCCTGGACATAAGGATTAAAGTCAACATTCTTTTTATGATTAAAATCAGTTCTAAACCCAGCAAGTATCATGAGGTTTTCATTAAGAATCCAGCGATATCCAACGGCTGCATTAAATACTGATCTGGCACCATTTATAAAAGTTAACCATTCATTGTGGTCACTAGTTTCGAAAATGGTTCCGTCTGCAAGATTATCGCTCTCTTCAGTTTCAACCATTCTATACGGATCTATTTTTGCAAAATACTCAGCAGTTAAATATAACGTTTTTGTTTTGTCAGGATTATAGTATGTCAGTCCTAATGCTACCGACAACGGCGTTTTTGAATTTACATTTACTTCTTTTTTTTCTTTATAATCTGTAATAAAATAGTTAGGAAGATCCTTCCCAGTTTCAGGATCGGAGATATTGTATTGGCTTTTTCTTCTGAAAAGCTTTTTACCGTCAGAATATATATTCCCAATAGATGGTGTTGTAAAGTTAAGCCCAACACTAAATCTGCTAACTTTATAAAGCAGTCCAAATTTCCAAAGTAACCTGTAGTCGTTAAATTTAAGATACTCTTCTTCGTTATATTTTGCTGAAAAATATGGATTTTCAGTGAGAGTGCTAACATCATTAGGATTTGTGCCGGCTTCTATGTTAATAGCATAAGAATATTCGTTTGTTTTAGCTGATACAAACATACTTGTACCAATCACAAATTCGTCATTTAAATTGTACGAACCTCCAACACCAAACCAGTCATCTCTCGCTTTATTAGAATATTTACTGAAAGAAGTATATCTTTCTACTCCTGGTTCGTGGGTAAGAATATCAATATTTTTATCGATAAAATTTGTGCTTTCGGTAAGAAAATTAGCATTGTTTAAAAAAGCAACCTCAAGACTCCAGTTTAGATGTTTTTTTAATTTAAACATATAAGAGAAAAAACGCGGAATTACATAACTTCTCGAATCATAAAAATCGATATCATCGCCCAAAGCATTTCTCGAATTCAGAACTTCGTACGAAAAAAGACTGGCGTTTAAAGATAATTTAGATTCTTCTATTTCTGAAATACTGGCTGGATTGTAAAATATTGCAGACGCTCCGGCACCTCCACCAACAACTGCTCCAGACAATAGAGACGACTCTTCGTTGAAATTACGAGACCAATAATTGTCTGTTTGTCCTTTCGCAAGCAGAGGAATTATAAAAATAAATAGGTAAAATATCTTTTGCATATTAAAACTAACAAGCTTAATTTAGACAAATTTCCACTAAAATTCAAATATAATTTATTTTTTCTGTATCCTATTTTTTTATCTTTGAAAGTCATTAAAATCCATTGTTTGAAGTTTCTTTTTTACATACTCTTTTCGTTGATTGTAGGCACCTGTTTTGCACAAGAAAATATGCGCATAAAACAGATCAAATTTAAAGGCGAAAGTGCGCTTAATGTTTCAATGATCAAGGAAAGTATGACATTGGAATCTACGTCGTGGTTTAAAAGGAAAATATTAAAAGAGGATGAAGTTCTTTTTTCTAATAAACTTTATCAAGAAGATATTAGACGAATTAAGCAGCAATATCAGAAAAATGGATATTTAAATGTTTCATTTAGTGAGCCGAAAATTACACTTACTAAAAAGCAAAAAGTAAAGCTCGTTATATTTGTTAATGAAACCGATCCGGTTCAAGTTTCGGAAATTAGTTATTTGGTTGATTCTATCTATACTATAAAGGAAGCGTTGCATTTGCGCGAAACAAGAAATGTACTTCTTCAATCGCAACTTACTATTTCGAAAACTTTTAGCGATAAGGCACTATTAAAAGATCAGTTATTAATTGCCGAGGAGTTTAGTAATATTGGCTATCCATTTGCTATTGTAAATTACAATTTATCTGTTGATACAACATATAATACAGTAGAGGTAGAATGGATGATTAAAAGAGGACAATTAGTCCGTTTTGGAGAAACTTATGTTGATGGTAACAAAAAAGTTCCAGACAAGAGTATTCTCAGACAGCTTGCATATAAACCAGGTGATATTTGGTCTAAGAAAAAAATTGACAATACACAGCGACATATTTATAATCAGGGAATGTATAGAGTTGCATCTATTAAAGCCAAAATGAAAAACCCTGCACTTGACACTCTACCTGTTCATATTCAAATTAAAGAGGCTCCACGTTGGACTACTCGTTTTGGTGCAGGTTATGGGCGCGAAGATAAATTCAGGACTTTTGCCGAATTGCAACTACTTGGTGTATTTACAAATACCGGAAGATTGAGTTTGTACGGAAAACATTCGGGGCTCGAGCCTTACAATTTTTATCTCAAGTTTTCTCAACCGTCAGTTTTTTTTCCTGAAAATACTTTAATTCTTAATCCTTTTGTACAAAGCGAAGATGAACCTGGATATCGATTAAAAAAATACGGATTTAATATTTCTATGCTGCAAAGTTTCTCTAAACAATTAAATACTTCGTTTGGATATGAGTTTGAAGATGTTGTATTAGATACTATAAATGTATCGGGTATTGATTCTGATTCTGAATATACTGAAGAATTGTATTATAAAAAAGGAGGAATTGTATTTGGTGGAATTTACGATATGTCTGAACCGTTACTCGATCCAGTGCAAGGTTATGCAATTTTATTGAATGTAAAAACCAATGGGCTTTTTTTTACAAAGGCTTTACCCTTTTACAGAATACTTACAGAGTATAAAACTTATGTTGGTATTCATAAAGGACTAATAGTTGCGCTAAAAGCAAAAATAGGGATAATTCAACGTACCGATGGAAACGAATATATTCCAACCGATGAACGTTTTTTTGCAGGAGGAAGTAACTCGGTGAGAGGATGGTCCAGGAGTAATTTGGGACCTAAAGATGAGTCGGGGCGTCCAATTGGCGGTAAAAGTCTTTTGGAAGGAAGTGCCGAGCTTAGATTCTCTGTCGGTAAAAAAATAATTTTGGCAATATATAGCGATATGGGAAATGTGTGGGAAGAGGCCTACAGTTACAACCTGAGCGAGTTACGTTATTCAGTGGGCACCGGTGTAAGAGTTAAAACTCTAATTGGTCCGGTGGGTATAGACTTTGCACGCCCTGTATTTGATCGCGATACCAAATGGCAATTTCATTTTAATATTGGTCATAGTTTTTAGTGTGAAAATGATAAAAAAAGTATTAAAATATTTATTGATAATTACATCAGGATTTTTTCTGTTGATAATGCTTTTTTTAATTTTTACTCAAACTCCGCTGTTCAGAAAAATTGTAAGAATTAAATTTACCGAAATTGCAGAATCGAAATGGAATGTAGATGTTAAAATCGACCAATTAGATGGAAACTTTTATAGTAAATTGGAACTATCTGATGTTTCTATTTCTAAAGATAGTATTACAATTGTCTCTTTTTCGTCGTTAAACATTCGTTATAATGTGTTGGCTCTATTAAATAAGAAGATTGTTGCGGATACTATTTTATTGAAAAATCCTTCGTTTAATATTTGGCAGAATAGAGATAGTACATGGAATTTTATTGAGTTGTTTAGTAAGAATCCCCCAAAAGATAAAGATACTTTAAATGAAAAACTACCTTTTAAGTTTTTAATAAATGCTAAATATGTGGCTATCAAAAATGGTTCGATCATAGCAACAACTTTTATAAATTTAATACCAACAACGTTAACGGGTTTAAATTTTGAGGTTGACGGATTTTATTGCACAAAACAAATCTCTGCTAATTTGCATAATCTGCGCTTTCAAACCGAAAATCCAACGCTAACAGTTAATGAACTTAGCACCCAGTTTAAAATGGATGATAACTTATTTGAAGTTGATAGCTTGCTTCTTCGTACAACCGGATCGAATATTAAAATTGATGGTAAATACGGCTCACTCAATAATTTAGATGTTAGTGCTGAAGCAAATCCTATTGATAAAAACGAGCTTGCAATTTTCTTGCCTACATTAAAACTAACAAGTTCGCCACAAGTTAAAACAGAATTTATAGCAAAAAATGATACAACAAATGCACAAGTAGAGTTGATAAATGGCAATCAAATAATTTTTGTAAAAACTCAATTTCACTCATTAAAAAAAGCTTTAAAAAATAAGTCTGTTAAAGCTCCATATATAGCGGATATTTTGTTTAAAAATGTTATTCCGGAAAATTGGATTGAAATTAAAAGTACAAATAGTATTATTAATGGGGAGCTAACATTAAATGGTTCGCATCTTTTAAATTATAAGTTGCCAATTAATGTTGATGGTAACCTCCTAAATTCTGTTGTCGACGATAGAGTATTTAGTGAATTTTTGGTAAACGCATTTTATTCAAATGATAGAATTGAAACTGTAATTGAATTGCAAACTGGGAATACAACAGCAAGTATAGAAGGATATCTTTCAAATATTAGCTCATTACCTGCATATAATGTTTCAATAACTACCACCGGTTTTAATTTAACAGAATTTATTTCTGAAGTTGATAGTACAATATTAAATGCACACATTCTGGCAAGTGGCGAGGGATTTTCAAGTTCTACCCGAAATTTAAAAGCTTCTGTTAAACTTAATGAAAGTATCGTTTATAAAATTCCGGTTAGTTCGGCAGATATAGAAGTGCGAATGGATAAAAATAAAATTTTAGTCGATTCTTTAAGTATGTTGTTAGCCGGAGCAGATATCTCGGGTGTTGGTAATTTCGAATTAAAAACCAAACACCTTTCATCTGATTTTCGTGTTGTCGCTGATTCATTGTCGTTTTTAGATAATATTTTAAAGCTTCCTGTCGATTTAGAATATATATCTGCCAATGCAAAAATAGAAGGACCTATTTCTAATCTGTCACTTTTTGGTAATGCAAAAATAAAAAATGCCAACGGCTATTCAGTAAAATTAGAAGAGCTGGAATCCAGGTTCTCAGGTAAGCTAAATAAAGATTCAACAATTATAAAGGCCAAGTTTATGGCTTTAAAGTTTGAAACAGACCCAATTTTGTGGGACACTTTAAAAGCCGATTTAGAATATTTGAATAACGAAATTACTGCCAATATTAAAGTAAATTGGAATGATACTTTGGAAACAAAAATTAGAACCCGAGTTAAATTGGGAGATACAGTAATTGTGGAGTTACCAATGCTAGAAGCAAAAACATTTTTCTCTCACTATTATCTTGCAGATACATTATTGTCGGTAGAATTTATAGATAGCGATTTAAAATTTCGAAATTTATGGATGAAGGATTACAATCAACCAAAATTTAGTTTAAAGTTAGATGGCGATTTATCTTTTAAACATTCAAAAAACATTCAACTATCGATTGACCATTTAGATTTAACACCATTTAATAAATTAATAAATTTAAAAGATTCTATAAGTGGAGTTTTGACATCTAATTTTAGTGTTACAGGAACAAAACAAAACCCCATTATAAAAGGAAATATTAATGTGGAAAACCCAGGCATCGGCGCAATGTCGATTAGTAAAATTACAAGCCAGTTAAATTATAGTAATAAAAAAAGCGATGTGGTATTTTCATTGACTGATTCTACGAGAAGCGTAGAAGGTAATTTTAGTGCACCAATGGAAGTTTATTTTGATACAACAGGTCTAGTTTTTAATTCTCCAGAATTTTTCGAGGCTAATATTAATATAGATTCATTACACCTTAAACAACAAATTAATACTGAAAATGCACCCATTGATATTTCCGGGATAATTAACATGGATATAAAAGCATCCGGGAGTTTTAATAATCCTCAGTTTTTTGGCAACTTAAGTGTAGATCAAGGATATTTTTCTGATCCGGAGTATGGATTAAAATACGACGATATTAATTTTAAGGTACAATTAGATGGTAATAAAATTAATCTAGATACTTTTTTAATTAAGCAGGAAAATGGTTTTTTAACTGTAAACGGAAATGTAGAATTTGATTCTACAATGATTAGAGGCAATATTACCAGCTCTACGCTAATGGCAGATGCAAATAGTTTTTTTATTGCTAAAAACCTCAATTACGAAATTAAAATTGATGCCAATACTTTTTTAAAAAAAGGTAAAACTAATCCTGAATTTGGAGGAACAATAGAGGTTATTCAATCTGATTTTAATTTAACCGAACTACTTTCTAAAGGAGATAATGAAATTGATTATGAAAGCGAGCCACTTTTATTGAAAGCAATTTATGGTAAAGAAGATTCTATAACTAAAATTACAGATATTACTGAATCTAAATTAAAAAAGACTGAAGATAAAAGTACTTTTTATAAAGATTTAACTGGACGAATAAGATTGGAAATTCCGCGTAATACATGGTTGCGAAGTAAAGATATGAGTTTGGAGTTGCGCGGAGAACTCGATGTTGTAAAAAGTGGATTATTTTTAGAGATTTTTGGGAGTATTGAAATTAACAGGGGGCACTATATTTTATACGGTAAGAAGTTGCATATTAACGAGGGTGAAATTATTTTTCAGGGTGGCGAAGATATTGACCCAATGCTAAATTTTAATGCAACATACACATTTAGAGATAGCGAAAAAGAGAAGCGCGAATTAGATTTAAATGTTACGGGGCTGCTTTCCGACCCAACAATCGAGTTTTTCTTGGATGAGGAGATTGTAACAGAATCGGAGGCCGTATCAATTCTTATTTTTGGTGCAACGGTTGACGAGATGGGATACAGTAGCCAGAATGGATTGGTAAATTCAATGGGTTCGAGTATGGTAGCGCAAATGGTATCTGCGCAACTCAGCAAAACTGTTGGCTCGAAATTTAATTTAGATATGATTGAAATTACAGCTACAGAAAATTGGCAAAGTGCGGCATTTGTTGTTGGGAAATATATTGGCAACGACCTGTTTGTAACATATCAGCGTGGGTTTGGCGAAACCGAAGGCGATGAAATTACGCCAGAAACTATTACTCTAGAGTACGAACTTAACCGCTTGCTTTTTCTAAGACTTCAAAGTGGAACCTCAAAAACCTCAGGCTTTGATGTAATTTTAAAGTTTGAACAAAAGATTAGAGATTAATAGTTTCGCTGGTTTTTTCTCTTACTAAATTAGAGAGCTGCATCCGACTTTGAACTCTGGTTTTTGTGTAAATACGATGATTGTGATCTTTTACTGTTTGTAGGGTTATAAATAATTTTTCTGAGATAGCTTTGTTCGATAACCCCGAACAAATTTCTAAAATAATTTCCGACTCACGTTTCGATATTTCGTATAATTTACAAAATTCATTAAAATCTATGTTGTAATTTATTGGTTGTAATTTCTGTAAATTTAAATTCAGCCAAATAATTATAGGAATTACTGTGCTAATTCCGAATAACATAATTATAGAAATACAAACTGAAATATACCCGAATACATTGTAAAAACTAAGTAATAAAGAATATAAAATTACACCAAAAAAATAGAGTAAAATCATACGTGTATCAAGCCCGGTTTCTTTTATTAATGGTCGTTTTTTTTTAGTTTTTATAAACGGTATAATAAATACTAGATGGATCGTAAGATTCAGTATTGCAATTAAGCGAATGATAAATAGATCGGGGTTGGTGGGAATTTGTAAAACACCCTGTTGAAGAAGAAGTGATAATGTAAATATTATACTAATAAGAATGGGGAAATACCCAATTGTAAACACCTTCGAAGTTTTAAATTCATTGATGCTAAATCCAAATCTAAGTAGCATAAACCAACTAACTACTAAAAAAGGAATTCCTATTACAGGTATGAAAATTGCAAGTTTGCTGCTTAATTCAATGCTTAAATTTAAATCGCTAATAATTTCCCTAATCGCCAGATTTCCCCAAATTCCATAAATAAAAAAAGAAAAAAGAAATATTTGCTGATAAAGTAAAATTTGTAATACAGGTTTCTGATGTTTTTGATAAAGTTGGTATGAAACCATTATTCCAATAACAGCCATGCCGGCAGAAATTATAAACGTTGCGATATAAAAAATGTATTCAATTTGCATTAGACATTTAAACTTTAGTAGTGCTGTGCAATTATATAAAGTCTGCTTTAATACTAGCAACTACCAAAGTAGTGAATATTAAAAATCCTACCAAAGTAGGAAGGATATTTTTTTGATTTACACTATTTTTGATTCGAAAATATTTTGAAAATTATTAACTAATTATTTATAAAATGGAAAATGAAAAGTATTTTAATCTAGTTCCCTCAATTGGCGGAAGTTTTAGTTTCGCATGGCGCAAAATGTTTGGTAGTTCATTCTTATTATTGCTGGCAACAGTAATTATTGTTGGTCTATTAAAAGGACCTTCTGCTGGAGCAAATATGAAATTCAATGGAGATTTTGATTTCTCGTTATTATTCTTACTTCCAATTATTCTATTTGGATTAGCGTATTCTTTTATGTTTTTGCCAATTATTAAGTTTGGCGAAAAATATCTTTTCCTTAAAGCAATGCGAGACGAAGAGCTTGATTTAAAAATTCTTTTTGAAGGATTTAAAACTAAATATCTTAACATTGTATTGGCCAATTTAATTGTGGCAGCGCTAGTAATGCTTGGTGTTATGTTATTAATAATACCTGGAATTATTGTCGCATGTCGACTTGTGTTTGTTCCATTATTGGTAATGGACAAAAATCTGGATCCAATGAAAGCCGTTGAAAAAAGTTGGGAAATGACCAAGGGGCATGGATGGGAAATTTTCTTTATGGCAATTATTTCATTTTTTGTATTTATTGCTGGAGCATTAGTTTTTATTGTTGGAGCAGTTATTTCTATAATTTGGATACATGCAGCTTTTGCTACTTTTTATCAATCTGTTTTAAACGAAAAAGACGAGGAGAATCCAATTCCAATTTTGGGTGTTAACGAAGAGTAGTTTCAACTTAAAATATATATAGAATTAGGTTGTTTAAAAATAATTACACAAAAAAAGGGGAGCTATTTTTAGCTTCCCTTAATAAATATATTTTTATATGTTTTTACATGTCAACCTTAACATTTGCTATTTCGGTTTTTGAATAATTACCACCTTCCAGTCTTTTGCGTACTTCCTTAAATGCTTTTAAAGTAATTTCAACATCTTCGAGCGAGTGCATAGCAGTAGGAATCAATCGTAAAATCAGTTCGCCTTTTGGAATTACCGGATAAACTATCATCGAGCAGAAAATGCCATAATTTTCGCGAAGGTCGTAAACCAAGTTTGTTGCCTCTGCTTCCCCACCTTGAAGATAAACTGGCGTTACAGGCGAATTTGTTTTTCCTAAATCGAAACCTGCCTCTTTTAATCCTTTTTGAAGTGCATTAACAATAGTCCATAGTTTCTTTTTGTGTTCCGGTTCGTTACGCAACATATCCAG
>DAOVTY010000302.1 GCA_030632865.1 Bacteroidota bacterium | reverse complement strand
CACCGAATAATTCAATTTCGCTACTTGACTTTTCATTCAGAAAACGAATTTATTCAACTTATTTCCAGCCAATTCAGCCCGATTTGAAATTGCTTTTCACTTTTCCAAAATATGAAAGAATCTATGCAAATAATTCAATTTCGTTATTCAACTTTTCAATCATAAAACGAACTTATTCAACTTATTTCCAGACAATTCAACCCGATTTGAAATTGCTTTTTACTTTTCCAAATAATGAAAGAATCAATTCCAGACATTTTCGTTTCAAATAAGTACCCCATTTTAGTTTGAGGGGGACACGTTTTGCGGATTTAGCATTTGGGGGGTGCCTGAATTTTTCATCACTTTTTCTGTAGGAGAGTGTAATTTGAATTTCAGATTAAGCCCTCCAATTATTTTCATATTTTGTTCCGAGAGATTTATCTTCTCAATAAGATGGCTTAACATATCCGTAGTTTTTTGTGTCAATGGGTTGAGTAGTCCGATTTCAAAGGTTTGATTTTGAAGTTTGATTTTAGCACTTCCTTGTCGGAATAGTATGTTTCTCATTGTTTTTAATGTTTTTATTGAACCGTCCCTGTTTTTTATCAAATCACCCAAATCTTCTTGTATCATACGGTATAATGTTTTACAGACTGTTACTATGAAAAAATGGGTGTTTACAAGTGTTGGGCTTTCAACACCGGGGCATTTATTGAAATAGTAACTGTAAATGAGGTCTTTAATAGCATTTTCGATGCCCCATCTTTGAGAATAGGCATTTAATATTTTTTCTGGCAGACTGATGTGAGAGCTACCAAAACAACGGTATTTGCCATTTTTAATATTCTTTTTGACCACGCAATTTAGTTTCAGAGGAATTGAGGTATTGTTTTCTTTATCAATAATATCCCATTCAAGTGTAAATGTTTTGGAACTGTAAACATGAGTTGCATCCCAATATTTCCAAAAATCTTCGGTTTGACTATTTTCGAGTATAAACTTATTCAACTCTCTTTTAATCAATGGATTTTGTTTTAGACAACCTACCATTTCTGCCCCCATTCCATTTTTGGCATCTAAAATGAGATTCCATACATTTTTGCCGGTATATTCGCTATCAATAAAAACCTCTTCAAAAAAATCTTTGAATACCGGCATCAGAAAATCGTTTGTAAATCTTCCTACGGTAGTGGTTCCTCTTGCCGATGACTTGCGAAACTCTGCGACCAAAAGCGTTCCCTTATCAACATCCCATGCAATATGGGGACGAAAGCCACTGTAACATATTTTTTTCTTTGGCGATGGACCGCTTCCAAAATCACGTAAACGCTTGTTTTTGACATCTAAATCAATTTGATTGAAATCGAATGCAATTTGTTTTCCGCTACTTAACCCCATGATTTGCAATCGTTTTACCAACCATTTTTGTAATTCAAACAGCTTGTCTTCGTCTATTTCTGACAATCGTGACAAGAAGGTACTGATACATGGGGTTTTTATCATCGAAGCAAAAAAGCGAATGCTTGGCTCTTCGAGATTACAGGCCGCATTGTAAGTATCAACGCCATAAAAAATCCGGCCAATGGTAAACAAAAAAAAGTCCATCCAACTATGTCCACTGTTGTATGTAGTTAATCCTACACGTTCTAACTCCGTAAATATTTCAAGCTTTTCGATATAATACCATAATATAAACAAACCGGGCGAATCAATATTTAATGTGTTTTGTTGCAAACTCCGCAAATAGGAAATGAAATTTTGGTCAACATATCGTATCTGAGGTGTTTCGGACAATGGCTTGTCCCGCTCATTTTCATTTTCAATATTAAAATCGGCTTGTAATCGCTTTAAGTCACTTATATACGCAGATTTATATGAACCCACCTGCCATTTCCTGAAAATGGTGTCTACTACACTTCTTTTTACTTTTATACCATTGTACTTCAGATAGTTTATGTAATCTATCTCTGTTTTTTTGGGATGCTGTATTTTATCAATTACCATCCATGCTTCGTGTCGGATTCCGATTTTTGACTGGCGAATGGTGGATTTGTATTTGGGAAACAAGCCCAAAACTCCTAAGTGATATACATTATTCAGATAGTAGTAAAACAAGGATTTTTGCATCCCCTTTGGGATATGTATGCTTCTATTTGTTTCTGTTTCATAATGATACGCTCTTATCGAATGATATAAATTATTCAAGGCATCAATGGTTTCCTTACCCGAGAACATGACCGATTGTAAACCCTGAACCCGCCTGTTTATATCAAAAAAATCGACATGAGAATAATTATTCTTTTGCTTGCGACTTAATCCATAACTGTTGTACACCTGTAAAACCTGCTCATAACTAAGTTCTTCGCCAAACCCCTGAAACAAAGTTGCAGCCTTTGTGGCTGGCAGCATTTTAAGCCCGGTTTTCATGACAATTATTTTCCGCTCCAATATATTGTTAATATCGGTATTCAATATCTCATCGCCAAAATATGCCCGCACAACCCCCACAATTCCCTCTTGTTTATACCGTTGCATTGCAGCTTCGAGTTGTCCGGTTTCAAAATAATTATCTACCGAAAGTGGGGCTTCAATACAGTAATCTGCCAGTAATAAAATTGGGTCGTTGGAAAAGGTCGTAAATCTTTGTTCTTTTTGTGAAAAATAGATTTTTTCGATGTAGCCTATCATTTTTTGGGATAGTGTTGCCATAATTTTATTTTTTAGTACATATCTTATATCGCCTGCAAAGATAAATATAATCCAAATGATAACAAAACTTATTTCGCCCTATTTTTTGCAAAAAAATATATCGTTACTGATTATCAAGGTATTAAAAAACAGGGTAGGCGATTTAATTTTTGACCACCTGTTTGGATTTTTAGTTATGCTGTGAGCCTGATTTTGGTAGGGTGTATATGAAAAATTCATGTTAAATACTGTATTTCAATGCTTAACACAAGTCAAATACTTATCTGAATTTAGCATCAAATTTAATTTCCTACCGAAAAATTAGTCATTTGGGAGGATTTGGTGGGTCGAAAATGTCTGTATTTAAAACCCCAATTTTTTACACTTAGTTTTTCATAGACATAAACAAGTGATGCTAAACATATTCAAT
>DAOVTY010000245.1 GCA_030632865.1 Bacteroidota bacterium | reverse complement strand
TTGTCAGTTTACTTGGAACAAAATGTGAATTTAAAACCGATGGTAAAATCCTTTTTATTGAGGAGGTTGACGAATATTTGTATCATATCGACCGGATGATGCACCAACTAAAATTAGCTGGAAAATTAGCCAAACTTGCCGGACTTGTAATTGGTGATTTTACAGGTATAAAAGATAATGAATCTTCATTTGGGAAAACATTTGAAGAGGTAATTTTGGAGGCTGTAAAAGATTATAGTTTTCCAGTGTGTTTTGGGTTTCCTGCTGGGCACAATAAAAAAAATTTGGCTTTGGCATTTGGTGCGAAATGTAATTTGAATGTTTCAAAAGAAATTTCAACTTTGAACTTAATTTAGCTTTTTGTACTAACTACTTTGTACTAATTACTAACTACTATTTTTATGGTTACTACTCGCGAAATAGGAAAAATTGCTGAGGGATTAGCGCAACAATATTTGTTGAAACTTGGATATGATATTAAAGAAACAAACTGGTATCACGGTCATTTAGAATTAGATATTATTGCGCAAGATGGCAACGAATTGGTAATTGTTGAGGTGAAATCGAGAAGTGGAATACGGTACGAACATCCAACTGAAGCAGTTACTAATACTAAAATAAAACGTATTGTTGAAGCTGCCGATGCTTACATTAATGAAAAAGACAGCGATTTGGAAACACGATTCGATGTTATTACCGTAATTTTTATTCAACAAAAATATGAGTTGGAGCATTTTAAAGATGCATTTTATCCAACATTATAAAAAGATACTTTGAGAGATCAAAAAATCATTTTGTATTCAATTTTTATCTGCTACTTTTAAAACTCTAAATTCAACAAATGAATATTGAAGAAATAAGAGAATATTGTATATCGCTTAAAGCTGCAACAGAGAGTTTTCCTTTTGATGAAACTACATTGGTTTTTAAGGTGATGAATAAAATGTTTTGCCTGCTTGGATTAGATGATTTTCGTATAAGCCTAAAAAACGATCCTGAAAAAAACATCGATCTTCGTGCTCATTATTCGGCAATAATTCCGGGTTATCATTTGAATAAAGAACATTGGAATACAATTAACCTTGATGGTTCAGTTCCTTCGAAATTAATTGTTGAAATGATTGACGAATCATATCGGTTAATTGTTGAAAGTTTACCAAAAAAGAAACAAGAAGAGTTTAAAAATTTATAAAATATTAACATGAAAATATTATCGTTATTTATTGTTTTGGCACTTATTCCAACAGTAGGATTTACGCAAGAGGAAAAAGAAATATTCCTTATAAAAAAAGAGATTAAACATCTTCCGGTAATAAGTCAGGGACGAACAGGAACTTGCTGGAGTTTTGCCACAACCAGTTTTTTAGAGTCGGAAATTATTAGAATGGGACTTCCTGAAACAGATCTGTCGGAGATGTATTTTGTAAACTATGGATATCAAAATAAAATTGAAAATTATTTGATGTACCACGGAAATAATAATTTTGGACAGGGTGGGTTGGCGCACGATGTTATGAATATTTTGCGAGAGCATGGAATGGCAACTCATGAATCTTTTCCGGGCAAACAAATAGATGGAAAATTTCAGCACGGAAAATTGGAAAAAGGGTTGAATGATGCAATTGCAGAAGCTAATAAGAGGAGGGCAGGATTTGATTATGAAGAGGTGATGGAAGTTGTTTTGGTAGATTTGGAAACTGAAATTGGGATACTGCCAAAAGAGATATATGTAGAAAATAAAAAGCTTAATCCAATTGCTTTTCGTAATAGTTTGGGTATTAATCCTGACGATTATATCGAACTTAGTTCGTACACACATCATCCGTTTTACGAAACATTTGTTTTAGAAATTCCTGATAATTGGGCGCATAGTTCGTACTTTAATATACCAATTGAGGAGCTAATGGAAGTTATGTACCATGCAATTAACTCCGGATTTTCGGTTTGTTGGGATGGCGATGTTAGCGAAAAAATGTTTTCTCATAAAAATGGGAAGGCCGATTTACTTGAGGAGCAAATTGGTAAAGTTGATCAGAATTTGCGTCAGGAAACATTCTTAAATCGCAAAACAACCGACGACCATTTAATGCATTTAGTGGGTCTTTCAAGTGATTCAGAAGGTCGAACTTGTTTCTTCACAAAAAATTCGTGGGGTGCTGAAAGTAATTCTTATGGAGGATATTTACACATGACAGAAGATTACGTGAAATTGAAAACCGTTGCAATTTTAATTCATAAAGATGCGCTTCCGAAAAATATTAAAATGAAATTAAATTTATAATGCGCGAATTTAAACTCACAACAGAATATATCGAGCTTGTAAAACTTCTAAAGTTATTGCACATTGCCCAAACCGGAGGGCACGCGAAAATTATTGTCGAAAACGGCGAAGTAATCCGCAACGGAGAACAGGAATTTAGAAAGAGAGCAAAATTACGAGCCGGTGATAAGATTGAAGTTATGGGCGAGGAAATTGTAATAAAAGAGTAAAATTTATTATTCAATTTGTTGATACAACCACAGGTTTAATAAAAATAAAAAAGGAAGGATTTCAGATGAAATCCTTCCTTTTTTATTGTGGCCTCCTTTATTTCTGAACATGCACATCCATTTGTGGGAATGGTATATTAAGTTCCTCTTTATCAAATGTTTTATAAACGTTTTCGGTGAGGTCGAAATAAATTCCCCAATAATTTGCAGCTTCTGCCCAAACACGTACCACAATATTTACGGAACTGTCGGCTAACTCGGTAACTGCAACAAATGGTTCAGGATCTTTTATAATTCGTGAATCGTTGTTAATCAAATTCATCAGAACTTGTTTTGCTTTATCAACATCGTCGCCATAACCAATCCCAAAAACAAAATCGACCCGTCGTCTTGGTTCTGTCGAAAAATTAACCATAGCACCGGTTGACAAGCCTCCATTTGGAATAATAACTGTTTTGTTATCGGGTGTTTTTAAAATGGTATTAAAAATTTGAATCTCGCTAACCGTGCCGGCGTAACCCTGTGCATCGATAAAATCGCCAGATTTAAAAGGCTTAAAAAGTAAAATCATTACTCCACCGGCAAAATTTTGCAGAGTTCCGGAAAGAGCCATGCCAACAGCAAAACCAACTGCACCAATAATTGCAATAAACGAAGTCATTTCAACTCCCATCATGCCAATAACGGTAATCCACAATAAAACTTTCAATAAAATACCAATAATGCTATTTAAAAAACCTCGGAGAGAAGATTCCATATCTCTCTTCTCAAATCGTTTGCGAATAATTTTGCGAATAATTGAAATTACCAACATACCAATAATAAATGATAGCAACGCACCAATCATTCCGGGAGCATAAATTAAAACTAAGTCATAAAGTTTTTCAGAAGTACTTTCTAATGTTTCCATAATATATATTTTTTCAAATTATAATTGATATATAACTATTGTTCATAAAAAAAAGAACTTTGCAAAAAGAAGTCCTTTTTTAAAACATATTGCTGCTAATTAATTACTCATAAACACAAGTTCTGTTTTTAAGTAGAGAAGCGCATCGTTTACGCTTCCAAATTTATTTAGCTCTTCATCCTTTACCGAGATATTGAAAATATTTTCAAGAAAAAAGATGAAGACAGACCAGTCAACTTTGTCGAAATTAAGGTCGTTATTAAAAGATGCATCTGGCTGAATGCGCTCTTTATTTATTCCTGTTTTCCGCAACACACGATAAAGCTTTCGCCTTATCGATTTTTCTGTTAAAATTTCAGTTTCCATTTCTGCTAATTTAAAATTTGAACAAATTGTTTCAATCGTCAAAAATAATACTATTTATTAATTTACAGTTTTTTTTACTGAAAGAATGATTAGTAATACCAATAATATCTTTTTTAAAGGCAAATTTAAATTAGGTGGGTTGCATAAATATTAGGTTGTTTTGTAATCTGTTTTAAGAATACTATAGATTTCAAGATCAACGAAAGAGTGATTGTGCTTTTCTCCATCACGCTCAACACCTTCATATTTAAATCCAAGTCGCTTAGGAATTGCAGCACTTTTAGAATTGCCAACTGCTGTTTTTATTTGAATGCGATTTAATTTTAATTTCTGAAATGCATACCGCGAAAGTTTTTCCACACATTTTGTGGCAATACCTTTGCCTTGCATTTTTTCTGCAAGCCAATATCCCAATTCAGTTTTTCGGTTTAACCAATCGGTTTCTTTAAATCCTATTAATCCGGCAAATTCATTTTTAAACCAAATTGAGTAAATTTCGTCTTTTTTGATTTGAGGTTGATTTAAAATACTTTGAATAAAGTTTTTAGTATCAGTAAGTTCTGTGGTTAGTTCAACAAATGGGAGCCATGGTTGTAAATATATTCTGTCGCGTTCAATAGTTTCAAAAATCTCTTTTGCAATCCACATTTTTACTGCTTCCAACCTAATATTTCTATCTACTTCTAAGTTTTTCACGTTATTTTAAATCATTTAAATCTATTAAAAAAACTTGTGGCAAATATGTTGATGTCCTCTCGCACGAAATAAGGATTGAGTC
>DAOVTY010000028.1 GCA_030632865.1 Bacteroidota bacterium | reverse complement strand
GGAGGTTTTCGCATAATTGCCTGTCGGTAAATTATATCGTCTTTTACACCATTGTAAACCATGTTTTGTGATGTAGTGTAAACACTGTTTTTATCAGAACTATTGTTGAGTGAAATTCCTGTAAGGTAAAAATTAACATCCTCCCCCCTCATATCGCGTGGATCTAAACTACGGAAACAATATTCCATAGAAGTTCCTCCCATTGGGTTGTGATCTTCCCATGGGAAGTGTGTATTGTAAATTAGTTTCGAGTAATTCGGATCATCATAATAAACTTTCCCCGGTATTATTTCAGAGGTGCCGGTTTTGCCATGATTTGCCAGAACTAATCCCGGATTATCGAGCACAGTCTTTCTTGAATTATCTTTCAGATCTTCCCAAAAACCCTCATTTTCTTTGGCAGTCCAAAAGGGCGAATCGTCAGGTAGTGCGAGACATATAAATGGTAAAAACATTAGAAATGGACTGGCGGCACAACTATAATTCTGAACCATGTATTCTTTTTGTCCGTAGAATCCTAAACTTGGTATTTCGTTATAATAAAACTCTTCACGTGTAACAAATTGTAATAACGATCCTGAACAAAGTCGTCGTGCCAATCCTGGATCTAACACAGTTGTGTCTTTTAACATAGATGCAACCGGAAATGCACCAGAGACCCAAGTTCTGTAGCAAATACTTCTCGACCACATATTAATATATCCATCGCGGGCAAAAAATCCGGTAATCGACTCCATTAATTTTTGTGCCGATTTTTCTATAATTTCGGCAATCTCAGGATAATGTTCATCTCCAAAAGTCCGATTCCAAATGGTTGTATAAACAATAAAAAGGCTAATTGAATAGTAGTTGTATGTCTGCTCTAAATACCATCCATTTCCCGAATGGTATGATGCTACCCATAACAAGTGATTTTTCAGCAAATCGTCATCAATTTCGTAACCATATTTTTTAAGGAACGAAAGGGTGATAATATTGAAAATGCGCCAATTGTTTTGCGTAGTTCTGTGATGTGCCCATTTTGAAATGGATACAACCATCTCCTCTTTTTGTTTCTCGGAGTAATGAGACCAAAGTGTCTCTGGCATCAACAATAGCGTTTTAAATAACCCGCCAAATTCACAAGTGAATTGATAAGTTGAATCGGGTAAATCTTCTGGTAAAGGTAACGAATTTGCATGCCCCGGAGTAAGTGCGTTATATAAATGTAAACTGTAATATTCTCGAATATTAATTCCATTTATCTCCGTATTTGGATCGATATGAATTAACGGACCTGCCAAAGTGAATGTTCTTTCGAGTGCTTCAAATTCTAACGAACGGTTACGCCAGTCAGGTGCGCCGGGTTGTGGGTAAGTTTTTCCTGGTACGGTCGGAAATGTTAAAGGGTCGTCAATTGATTTTACATGAGTGAAAGCCCGCTCTAATAAATATTTAGCCATTTCGATATAATGCTGTTTTGTCATTCCTGTGTGTGGACTTTTTTCAAAGTCGGGATTAATTACCTCAAATGCTCTTTTCATATCAATTTTTATTTAGTACAAATATCATGTTAAGAATCTATTTATGTTTAAATAATTTTTGCAGATGGTAGTACTATTTTAACAAGTTTATTTTTTGTTTGAATTATATTGAGTTGTTTAACCTTAATAATTCGTAAATATTTCTTTTGCAAATCCAAACTACTTAGAATAAAGGGGACTTCTAAAAAAAACTCTGACAACCTAAAGGGAATAGGATAATAATCAATCTAACTTCGCCAAAATATTTTATAATAGTTACGGCTATTACTGCGAGTTGAAAACGTGCGCTTCCCTTTATTCTTTGTGTTTTTGCTTTTCTTAACGAAAATTTATGAATTGTTCGGGTTAAGGTTTACACAGCTATTATTACAATGCTGGCTATTATAAGGTAAATTTTATCAAAGTTTTTTGCTCTAATGTGTTGGTGATAAGCAATTTAAAAGTTGCTGGTAATTGAATTTTAAAATCGGGTTTATAAGTTTAAATATTTATATACCTTTAAAACACCTAATTCCATTAATATTATGAAACACATATTTGCAATTCTTATTTTAACTTTATTTACTTTTCAAAGCTTTGGTCAGAAAGCAGAGAAGATAAAAGTTGGACTCGGATTACCTATTTTTTTAGGGAACGAAGAGAGTGAAATGGAACTTAATAAAGTTAATGCTTTTCCTACTATTTCAGTGGAAAAACCAATTTCTATTAAAATAAATCGAGACGAAAAAATTAGTTTTAATCCCGGTGTAGCATTCTTCTATTTCAAAGAAAAAGAGGAATGGGGCAACGAAGATGTCGGTGGCTCGAAAGATTTGAATCAATTATCGTTTAACGGTTATCTAAAATTGTTTTATAAACAGACTATACAGAAAAGAAGCGATGCTTTTATCTATTTTGGAGGCGTGGCGGGAGTTCATATTTTTTCGCAAACTATTGGCATCGAAATGGGGCATAGTATAAACACAGTGCATGGTAATTTTGAAGATGATGTAAAACAGAGCGGAAAAAACTTTTTTAATTCAATTTATTATGGTCCAATATTGGGATTTCAACCCGATGTAAAAATTACGAATATGATTGTGCCTTCGTTCGAATTAACTTTTTTCCCAGGTTTTGTTACTAAAGTAAATAATAATAAAGCCAGTGCTATTCAGGTTTCAGTTTTATTAGGAATTCATTAAAAGTAGTACAAATTAAATTTTATTTTTTGTTGAAAGGAGTATCTAAAAGTTCATTAAAATGGCTTAATTACTAAAGTATAATTCCTTACACCTGGGCGAACTCGATATTTTTGTAACT
Organism: Bacteroidota bacterium; assembly: GCA_030632865.1. GTDB lineage: Bacteria > Bacteroidota > Bacteroidia > Bacteroidales > Prolixibacteraceae > Draconibacterium. The sequence continues at coordinate 14,892 of DAOVTY010000028.1, read as the reverse complement.
GTCGGATTGCAGTTCCTCCAACTCCTGAAACTTCGTAGTCAATATTTAAAATCGCATCTTTCGATTCTTGCAATTGATAAGAATACACCGCACGCGAAAGGTTATCGGTAGAGTGTTTATGCAAACTAAAATTGAATTCTTTACCACCTTTTATAAATAATCCTTTTCCTTCATCATTCTTAATTTTCAACCAGCGGGTATCCGTACGATTTCCGTAATCTTGAGGCATAATATATGGTACAAACATTTTGTTAGCAGTAGATTTATAAATGCCAACTTTAGCCCCGGTTTTTCTATCGGGGTATGTTTCGAACGGACCGCGGCCATACCATTCAACACTATTAAATGCTTTTGGCAAGCGAAACTGTAATCCAATTTTTTGTAACATTTCGGGCATCTGTCCGTGAGGAATAATTTCCTGTTTAAGCTCAATTGTTCCGTCTGCCATAATTGTCCAAACTTCATTGCGTTCAAACGCAGATGAGTTATAGTTTTTTGAAATGCGGTTATTTGCAGGTAACGATGAGTTGGAAAATGCTTTTAACCGAATTATAACCTTTGAATCCGACCGTTTCAAAACTTCAATTTCATCTACTTGCGAAACCAAATCACGCATTCCCAGAGTTCGTAATTGGTTATCAATACTACGCCCAAAACCTGGCGTATTAATTTTACTATTAAAGGTATAACTTCCCCATTGGTCAATGTCGTTAGCAATTGGTACACGCCAAATATTAAAAGCCGGGCCTCCTTCCAAATACTCTGTTCCTTTGTAGTTTAGTGAGCTAAATTCGCCACTATTTTTATCAATAATATATTTAAAATTATCACCCAAAATGATAATATTTTCGTCTGTTTCAGTAGTTGTAATTTCTCCTGTAACTTGTTCTTTTTCGATGTAATAGGTTGGTGTCAGTACTTCTATTTGATTCCATGCAATTTGATGCCCAGAGTCTGCCCAACTTAAATTCTCTTTTAACTCAAATGAAACCTGCAAAAGTGCATTGGAGAAAACTTCAATTTCGGGCATCCTAAATGGGATTGTAACTTCGGTAGATTGTTGCGCAGGCAAATCTAAATCGAAAAATCCACGTTGGGTAGTTTCTCCATTTACTAGCAGCTCCCAAACTCCGTTTAGCTCTTTTAAATTTTTAAAATGATGGCGATTTGTAATTTTTACTAATCCACTATCAAATTCAACTGCTTCAATTTTTATTGGTTGTCCCGATTTTTTTATTTGATTAATTTCGGGCTGAACTTCTCTGTTTGGCCAAATAATTCCGTAAGTTCTCCCACCTAAACCTACTGCGTAAAAATCACCTTCTTTTGTGTCATTTTCAAAATCAAGATCGAGCACTGCATTTTTTGTAAAATCTATTAATTGCGAAACCGGAACAGCCTTATCAAAAATTTTAACATCGTCAATTATCATTTTCGATAATCTGCCAGAATATTCGCCAGCATCTTGCGAGTCAGCTTCTCTGCCTATACAAAGCGGAAATGGTGTGGAACTAATATTTCCCGCAAATGCAGTTCTTGCAACCATCTTTTCATCAATAAAAAGTTGCAATTCTCTGCCATTATAAATTCCTGCAATGTGGTGCCACTCTTCGTAAAAATCGTCACTAATTTTTGCTTTTGTCGAAATTCGTTTGTCGCTGTGAATATAAAATTCCAGTGTTTTAGAATCTTCCATACGTATTCCGTATTGATATTTCCCTTTAGTAATAAAATTATTAGGTTGCTGAATTTTAAATGGTTTTACCCAAAAACCAATTGAAATTTTATTGCCTGTAATATCTAAACTTGACGAGCGGTAAAATTCTATCCAATCATCGTGACCAGAAAATTCTAATCCCCAGTTATTTTTGCCTTGCTGAAACTTTGGTCGCCCCATAATTTGTCCATCGTTTTTATTGATTGAAAAATCGGGAACTGTCCAAATCGGAGTTTTTAGCCCCGGACTAATCCAGTCCCAAATTGCACCACCCGCTAATCGAGGATATTTCCAAATTAGCTCCCAATATTCATCCATACCACCCAACCCATTTCCGGTAGCAGCTAAATATTCGTCCATAAACGAGACACGTAAATCATTCTCGTGGAGAACTTTTCCCTCTGCCAAATTCTTATAATCCAGCGGTATCCAATATCGCGGTCCAACTAAATCTTCAAACGGAATTTCAAATTTATTTCCTCCATACATCCACGCCGGGCGACTCGGATCAATGGCTTTTCCGGTTTTAATAACTTCGTTAATGTTAAAACCGCTGCCCGACTCGTTTCCCGCACTCCAAATAATTACTGATGGATGATTTCTATCTCTATAAACCAGTTTTCGCGAGCGGTCGCAATACATTTCTGTCCAGGCCTGATTCGATGAGAGCTGTGTATTACTGTGCGCTTCGTCGCCAACCTCATCAATAACATACACTCCAAGTTCGTCGGCTATATCAATATATTCGGGCGTTGGTGGATAGTGGCTGGTTCTAACGCAATTAATATTAAACTGCTTCATCAGTATCAAATCTTTTTTGAGCGTTTTTAAAGGAACAGCTTGTCCTGTTTCGGGGTGATGCATGTGGCTGTTTACCCCGTTTAATTTAACTGGCATTCCGTTAACTGTTAGTAAATTGTTGTTATACTCAACCTCACGAAATCCTATTTTTTTTGTGAAGGTTTCAATGGTTTCTCCGTCACTATTTTTTAATTGAATCAGAAGATTATATAAATTTGGAAATTCAGCTGACCATTTTGGTGGATCGATAACCAAAGTAGAGATTACCACATTTTTAGTTGAATCTGGATCGATTATAAAATTTGCAGATTGAACTCCATCTTTCAAAATTGATTTTTCGTTTTCATCAAAAACATCAATTTCCAAAGTGCATGCTGCAGTATCTTTTTTTCTATTTTGAATATCAGTTTCAATAATCAAAGTTGCATCTTCGTAATTTTCGTCTAAATCTGTAACTACATAAAAATCGTGAATAAATGTTTTTGGTTGGGCATACAATTTTACATCGCGGTAAATTCCTGACAGTCGCCACATATCCTGATTTTCGAGATACGAACCATCTGAAAAACGGATTACTTCAACGGCCAAATCGTTTTCACCAATTTCGATAAATGGAGTAATATTAATCTCCGCCGGTTCAAATCCTCCCTGATTGTATCCAACCTGTTTCCCATTCACCCAAATATACGAGGCAGATTTTATTCCCTCGAACCGAAGCATTATTTCTTTGTCTTCCCAATTTTCGGGAATCGTGAATTTATGTTTATAACAACCAACTGGATTATAATAATCGAGAATATTAGGAGGATTACTTTCGAAAGTGAGTGCAATATTTCGAAATTTTGGATGCCCAAAACCTTCCATTTGCCAATTGGCGGGCACTTTGATTTCGTCCCAGTTTTGAACATCAAAATCGGGTTGCCAAAAGTTTTCTGGAATCTGTACTGGAGTTTCCACCCATTTAAATTTCCATTGCCCGTTTAGTAATTTGTAATTCTCGCACTTCGAAACTCTGTTTTTTAAAGCTGCTTGTGTTGATGAAAACGGGACATGAAAAGCGTGTGGTTTGGTTTGTCCTTTTTCGAAAATTGCGGGGTTTTGCCAATCGGTAGTGTTAAATTCTACTTGCTGAGAATAAATATTTTGGACTGATAAAATGGAAAATATAAATAAAATATAAATACGACACATTATGTTTATCTTTAGCTTATACAAAACTAATAGAAATTTGGAGAAGTTTTTTTGCAAAAAAATAGTAACAGTTTTTAGAAATCAACTAATGACTAAATGTGTCTTTTCCCTTTTCGTTATAATCTTATCCTCGAATTTTTTGTCTGCTTCAATAGTTCCTGAAAATGGTTTAGATTCAATTCAAAATAATATAGAAAATAATTTTAGGGGAAAATCAATTTCTATCGGAATTACATTAACTCATTTTAGCCCTTCGAAAGGAGATAAAAATATTGATTATTCAACAAACCTATTCGAATAGGATTCGAATCATTGTTTAATTTCGATTTAACGAATACTCTATTTTTGTCAACTGGGTTGCATTATCAACATGGTAAAATACAGGCCAGTAATTATACAAGAATAATTTCAGGCGAGTTAAGTATTCCTGTAATTGCTAATATTGATTTGATGCGTTTACTTAGCAAGCCTTTCAGTTTGTCAACTGGCTTTTATACTGGCAAATATGTGTATGAAAAGGTAGAAACAGCAGGCAGTAAATTAACTCCAGATAATGATTGGCATGACTTCCCAATTGAATATTTGCAAGGATATTCATCTGAAAAATTTATAATTGATTTTTACTTCGGTTTGGGCTACAATGAATTGTCGAAAAATAAAAGATTTTTTCAATTTAATCTGTTTGCAAAATATAGATTAAATGAGCATTGGCTAAACCAGCATGTCTCGAAGTTCAGTATTGGAGTAAAAATGAATTATTTTTTTAAATTTTAAGTTAGAAAGGATGGCAATTCTTTATTCTACATAAATAGGGATGTCATTTTTTGTAAAACTCTGTGATTTAGAAAATCAAAGTCCCATCTCAATTTACTTTTTATGAAACTCCAAAAAATAATTTGTAGGTGTAAACCCTGTGTGCTTTTTAAAAGTCCGGTTAAAGTTAGATAAGTTATTATAACCACTCTCGTAACAGATTTGCGAGACAGATAATTTTGCTTCTATTAATAAACGGCAGGCGTAACTTATTCTCATATCGCTCACAAATTCAGAAAGCGATTTACCCGTTTTTTCTTTAAAAAATCGACAAAAAGCAGAGGGATGTAAACTGGCAACTTCTGCAACTTTCTCTAATTCAATTTTTTTAAGATAAGTGGAGTTAATATAGTGCATAACTTTTACTAGGCGGTCGCTTGTGAAGTCGTGGTGTTCGGTTTGGTACAACTCGCCAGCCAACAATTTATACTGGTCTGTTTTTGCAAGTAATTGTAACAATTCAAGCAACATCAAAGTTTTCTCAAATCCTTTTCTTTTAGTGAGTTTAATTAATTTTTTTCCAAACTTCTGCGAAAAGTCGGTCGAAAATCGAATGCCGCGAGATGATCGTTCTAACAACTCTTTTATCAAATGAAACTCAGGGTATTCAGAAATTATCTCTTTGAAAAATTCGCTTGAAAACTGAACAACAATATAGTTTACAATTTTGCCATTTTCTTCGGTATGAAACGATTCATCGCTTCTCCAAAAATGAGGTAAATTACTTCCAAGTAAAACCAAATCTCCCGAACTAAATTCTTCTATGTTGTCGGCAACAAAACTAGAGCCGGCTCCATCTATAACATATAAAATTTCGTATTCGTCATGAAAATGCCAAGGAAAAGTAAAGTGCGCCATTTTCCGCCATTTTACTTTCACAGCAGCACGTCCGGGGAAATCAATTTGTTCGTGCATCATTTTCATATCCAACAGCAATATAGTAAAATGTTAATAAAGTACAAAGCATTGCAAATGCAATACTATTAATCTATCCTTTTTAAAATTACATTTGTACATAAAATAAAGTCTGAATCATGACGAATGAACAATGGGATCTTCTTTTAAAAACCATCAACGGTGAAACTCCTCAAAAACCTGTTACCGGATTTATTATTGATAGCCCTTGGATTCCTGGGTGGGCAGGAGTTTCGACACTAAATTTTTACTCATCGGAAGAGACCTGGTTTCAAACAAATAAAAAAGTAATAGAAACATTTCCTGACACTATTTTTCTTCCTGGTTTTTGGTCTGAATTTGGGATGCTAACAGAACCATCTGCATTTGGTGCAAAATTAATTTGGAACGAATTTAACTTGCCTCACGCCGATAAAATTATTAGTGATGTTTCGCAAGCCGGAACCTTGGTAAACCCCAATCCAAAAACAGACGGACTTCTTCCTCTTATTATTCAACGTCTATTAAATTATCAGAAACCAATGTTGGAAATGGGGCACGAAACTAAATTTGCAATTGCTCGTGGTCCTTTAAATATTGCCTCGTTTCTGATGGGAACCAGCGAACTTATGATGGGTTTTATGATGGATCCAGAAACTAGTCATCAAACATTCGAACAAATACATCCGGTTTTAAGTAGCTGAATTTAATATCAAGAAGAGGTGTTTCCGAGTATTGGGGGTATTTTGATTTTAGATGATATTGTTGGTTTTATTGGCGATGATGAGTGCAGAGAATTTGCCATTCCGTACATTAAAAGGATTTTTAATGCATTTGAATCGAAAATAAATTTCTTCCATAACGATGCACAGGGATTAATTTCAACTCCATATTTAAAAGAGATGAATGTTAATTTGTATAATTTTAGTTTCGAGCATTCGATGAAGGAGATTAGGGAATTGGCAGGTTCTGAAATAGCTTTGATTGGCAATCTGCCTCCGAGAGATATATTGGCGCTGGGTACTCCGGAACAAGTTCGTGAAGAAACTAGCAAAATGGTGCATGATTTTGGCGATAAAAATCGTGTGATTTGGTCGTGTGGAGGTGGAATGCCACAAGATGTAACAACCGAGAATATAAATGCATTTTTAGAAACTATTAGTAAGGAAGTTCCGAAATTATAAATTACCATTTGTGTTCTCTTCGTATATTTTACCACGTGCAGTTAAAATGGCAAAACTAGACGTGCAGGAAGATGATTGTGAGCGAATTACATAGGTTTGCCATAAAAAATAAACATTTATAAACACATGAAAACATTACTGTTAATATTTTTTGTTGTTTTTACACAAGTGTTATTTGCACAGGAGTTGGCAAGATTTAAAATTGAAATTGAAGAAGAGAGAATTGATGCTCCGGTTTCGATTTCGTTAGATGAAATTAATTACAACAACGACAACGGAAACTTAGTACTTTATGAAATAACAGAAACTGGAGAATCTATAATTCCAAGCCAAGTTGAAACTGGTCATTCAGCCAAACTTTGGTTTATTTTGAAAGGTGTTTCAACAAAAAAATCAGAACTAAATTTTGTTATAAAATTGGAGGATAAACAAACATTAGAACTGCCAAAAATATTATTAAAGAAAGATGATTGGGATTTAAGTTTGCAGGTCAATGAAAAGCCGATTCTTAGTTACCGTTTTGCAACAACTTTACCTCCCCAAGGAATTGATTCAATTTATAAACGCTCAGGTTTTATCCATCCAATTTATTCTCCAGGAGGCCAGGTTCTTACGCGAATTCAACCGCCCGATCATTATCACCATTACGGAATTTGGGGACCATGGACAAAAACTCATATAGACGATAGAGAGGTAGATTTTTGGAACTTAATAAAAGGTCAGGGTACGGTAAAATTTGCAAATTTCCTTTCGGAATCTGAAGGAGTAATTTATAGTGGTTTTCAGGCTTTGCAACAACACATTGATTTTGGGGCAAAAGACAAAAACCAGATTGCTATGAACGAAATACTGGATGTACGAGCGTGGAATGTTGAAGAAAATGTTTGGGTGATAGATTATACGACATCTTTAAATAGTCCGTTACAAAATGGAATAATGCTGGATGCTTATAGATACGGTGGTGGAATTGGGTTTCGGGCAACTGAAAAATGGCACAAAGACAATTGCACAGTTCTTACTTCAGACAATAAAACAAGAATAGATGCTGATGGTTCCTATGCCCGCTGGTGTTTAGTTGAAGGAGAGTCGGAAGTTTCCGAAGGACGGTCTGGCATCCTTTTTTTAAGTCACCCATCGAACCGGATGCATCCCGAACCAATGCGAATTTGGCCGATGGATGCTAATAATGGGCGCGGCGACATGTATTTTGAATTTGTTCCGATTAGGCATGATAATTGGAAATTGGAATCAAAACAAAATTATACTCTAAAATACAGAATGGTTATATTTGATGGTAAAATGGATGCAAAAACTGCGGAAATGTATTGGAATAGTTTTGAAACGAATCCGGAAATTGAATTTGAATAAGTGTGACACAGATTTAAATTATTATTAATTCTAAAATAAAACAGATATGAAAAGAAGAAATTTTTTAAAAAACACAGTAGCAACTACAGCCGGGGTGATTATTCTTCCATCAATTGTACCCTCATCGGTATTTGGTAAAAATGCACCAAGTAACAAAATTAATATTGGTCAGATAGGGTGTGGACGTATTGCACGTGACCACGATACGGCTGAAACACTAAAATATGATCAGGCCAGAATGATAGCTGTTTGTGATTTAGACAGCAACCGAATGGCAGATTCAAAAAAACGCATAGAAGGATACTACAATAAAAAGACAGGTAGTAACACCGCAGTTGATGTAAAAATGTATGAAGACTACAAAGATATGCTTGCCGATAAAAATATAGATGCTGTAGTTATTAGTACACCCGACCACTGGCACTCGCAACCTGCAATTGAAGCCGCTTTAGCCGGGAAAGACATTTACCTGCAAAAACCAACTTCGTTAACAATTACCGAGGGAAGAATGCTTAGCGACATTGTTCACCGCCAGGGAACAGTTTTGCAAATGGGAACACAACAACGTTCGATGCCACAATTTAGAGTTGCTGCAGAATTAGTACGTAACGGAAGAATTGGGAAAATCCATACTGTAAAAATTGGTTTGCCGGGCGATCCGTCAGGACCAGTTTTTGAAACAGGCCCTATTCCTTCAAACCTGAATTTTGATATGTGGCTCGGATCAACTTCTGAAATGGAATATAAAGAAGGATTGGTACACCCACAAAAAGGTTATAGCCGCCCTGGTTGGTTACGTCACGAAAATTATGGTGCTGGTATGATTACCGGTTGGGGACAACACCATTACGATTCAGCTGCTTGGGGAATGGATACAGAACACACCGGACCAATTTCTGTTGAAGCGATTGCGCAATTCCCAAAAGCAGGCGACTGGAATGTCCATGGCGACTTTATGGTAAAACAGGAATATGAAAACGGAATTACAGTTTATACTAGCGGTGGTTACACAAATGGGATTAAATATATTGGTGATGAAGGATGGATCTTTGTTTCAAGAGGAAGTTACACTGCATCATCAAGCGACCCTGTTGCCAAAGAAAAAAGCTCACAAGCTTTAAATGCCAGCGACCCGAAAATATTAGAATCTGAAATTGGTAAAAACGAAATTCATCTATATAAAAGTAAAGAACAGCATGGCGATTGGTTAAATGCAATTAAAACACGCAAAAAACCAATTTCTCCTGTTGAAATCGGGCACCGGTCTTGTTCAATATGTTTGGTTAGTCATATTGCGATGAAAGTACCAGGAGTATTAAATTGGGATCCGGCAACAGAACGTTTTAAAGATAATGATCTGGCAAACTCAATGTTAAGTCGCCCGCAACGTTATCCTTACGGAACTGGTTATGTGAAACGATAATTTATAAATAACACGTTAACGTAATTTTTTTCTATTGTTGTATTAAGACTTCGACTCCGCTCAGTCTGACAGTCACAGTGAGCGTAGTCGAGCTGTAACCCAGTTAGTTAAAAATTAATATCGAGAACAAATTAAATATTAAAAATGAAAAAAAATATTTCAATATTACTGCTGATAATTGCGACAATAACAGCAACTGCTCAACCAAAAGAGTTTAAATGTAACCCAGAATGGGTTCAAAAAATAGAACAATTTGCACCTGCCAAAGCCGAGGTTCAGCCTAAAAAAACCAGAAAAGTATTAATATTCGACCGTATTACTGGTTACGATCATTGGGTAACGCCACACACAACAGAAGTAATTAAAATACTTGGTATAAAAACAGGTGCTTATGAAACTACCGTTACCAAAGACCCATTTTGTTTTGAGGCAAAAAACCTAAAAAAGTACGATGCAGTGGTTTTAAACAACACCTGTTCTAAAGGACCACGCCGCGACTTGATTTTGGACGCTTTGGAAGAGGATACAAAACTTGACAAAGAGCAATTGGAAAAGAAAGCTGCCGAACTGGAAGCCAACCTAATTAAATACGTAAAAAAAGGTGGCGGTTTAATGGTTGTTCATGGGGCTATTGTAATGCAAAACAACTCCATGGCTTTTAGCGAAATGGTAGGGGGTAGTTTTGATTATCACCCGGCGCAACAAGAAGTTACCCTGGAGCTGGTAGAACCAAACCATCCCCTGATAAAAGCTTTTAACGGGAAATCTTTCGTTCATTTTGATGAGCCCTACTTGTTTAGTAATGCTTATTCTAAAAAGAATTTCAGGCCTTTGTTGTACATGGATACATCGAAACTAACCAACAAGAAAAAGCCAATAGATGAGAAGATAAAATATGTATCATGGATAAAAAAACATGGGAAAGGTCGTGTGTTTTATGTGTCTCCTTCGCATAATGCGCAAAGTTTAGAGGATGTTCGCATGCTTAAATTTTATCTTGATGGAGCGCAATATGTTCTCGGTGATTTGAAATGTGATGATTCGCCGGCAGATCTGTAACTATCTGATATTTTATTTTTAAGAAAATGTGTTTATACATCATCATGCAAAAAAAGTATCATAATTTGCAATTGCAGGTCAATAATAGGATACGATAATTACATACTTTTACAGAAAGAATTATAACTAGAAAAGGAGAAATGCTGGTACATCTCCCCTTTGATAAATTTATTTAATCAAACCATTAAAATTTAACTAAACTTTTCAAAACTATGAAAAAAAACTTCTTCTAAAGTATAAAAGTTTATTCTTCAAGGTTTTTTTAACATTGTTTGTAATAATGCAGTTACAAAAACCTTTCAAAAAGAGAGATCCTATTTCTATTTATTTAACGATTAAATTTTAAACTATGAAAAAACTACTATTGTTTTTTATGGTGTTAATTGCAACTTTTAGTAGTGCAATTGCACAAAATGTAGTTACAGGCACTGTAACTGCTGACGATGGCGCACCGCTCCCTGGTGTTACTGTTTTTGTAAAGGGAACTACTACTGGTGCGGTAACTAATATCGATGGTTTTTATACCTTCGAGTTACCTGCCAAAGCGACAACTCTTCAGTTTTCGTTTATTGGAATGAAAACACAGGAAGTTGAAATTGGAAATCAAACTGCAATTAGCGTAACAATGGAAGCCGATGTAATTGGTTTGGAAGAAGTTATTGCAATTGGTTATGGTACCATGAAAAAAAGTGACTTAACAGGTACTGTAAGCCGGGTAACTACCGATAAAACAATTGACCTGCCAAACCTGAACGTTCTTCAATCACTTAAAGGAAATGTTCCTGGGCTTAGTGTTGGAACACCTGACAGAGCAGGTGAAGAACCATCATTGAAGATCAGGGGAACCAATTCACTCTCAGCAGGAAATAAACCACTTGTTGTGGTTGATGGAATTATTTACAACGGTTCGTTAAATAGTTTAGACATTAACGATATTGAATCGGTTGACGTTTTAAAAGATGCCAGTGCAGCAGCCGTTTATGGATCGAGATCGGCAAATGGGGTATTAATAATAACCACAAAAAAAGGTACTACCGAAAAACCTACACTTAATTTTAGCGCAAGCTATGGAGTATCTAATCCGGTAAATATTGCACGTGCCTTAAATCCTGAAGAATATTTACAAAAAATACTAGATTACCGAGTTGCAACCAATCAGGAAGCCAATCCTGCAAGTATCTCCGATTATATTACCATTACCGAAGGCAACAATTTGGCAAATGGCAAAACCATTGACTGGCAGGAGGAACTAATTCAAACAGCACCTACACAAAACTATGTAGCAAGTATTTCAGGCAATACAGACCGTACAAACTATTACATTTCTGCTTCTTATTTCCAGCAAGAAGGAATAGTTGAAAACGACGACTTTGACAGGCTTACCGGAAGGATAAACCTGACAACTAAAGTTACCGATTGGTTTAAGGTTTCTGTAAAAACGTCATTTGCAAATTTGGATTATTCGGGAGAACAGGTAGGATGGTACCAGTTTCTAAGTCCTTATAGTAATTGGTTTGAAGATGGAGCCGATAGTGGTGAATTGGAAGAATTCCCAATGGAAGATCCTTACTTCCGCCACCCATATATAAATCCAACGATTGACGATCACGATGTACGTACCGATCTTTTTGGTTTGGTATCAAGTGAAATAAAAGTCCCATTTGTAAAAGGATTAAAATGGACAGTAAACTATTCGCTAAACCAACGGACAAACAAAAAATATAGATTTACACCCAGCACTATTGCCAAAACATCCAATGGTGCAGCATACAAACAAATACAGAGCTATTTTGATTGGACGCTGGATAATATTATAAATTACAACCGTACATTTAACAATGTGCATTCGGTTGATGCAACCTTCCTTTTAAGTAGGGAATATCAAAGAGCAGATGTTACCCGTGCTGATGCTTCAAACTTCTTTAACCAGGCTTTAGGCTCTAATAGTCTTGAAATGGGTGCTGTTCCTACTGTTTCATCTGGTTTTGGAGAGCAAAATCAGGATGCAATTATGGGAAGGTTAAACTATATTTATAACAATACTTATGCCTTAACCGGGACTGTTCGTAGAGACGGATTCTCAGGTTTTGCTGAAGGAAACAAATATGCAACTTTCCTTTCAGGAGCATTTGCATGGACGATGTCGAATGAAGCTTTTATGCAGGACATTAACTGGTTAGACCGTTTAAAACTAAGATTGTCGTATGGTGAAAACGGAAACCAGGCAATTGGTCGTTACCAGACCCTAGCCCGCATGGGTAACAGAAGTACAGAGTCGTATGGTTCTTACGCTAATTATGTATTTGGCGATGGCGGAGGCACATCTAATGGTGTTTTTGTTACATCAATGGCTAACAATAATCTGGGTTGGGAAACAACAAGAGTATCTAATCTGGGTATCGACTTCGGTTTTTTCAACAATGTGCTTAGTGGAAGTATCGACATGTATACTTCAAAAACTGAAGATGTGCTATTAAAAAGAAATATTCCAAAACTTACAGGTTATTCTACCGTTTGGACCAATATTGGTCAGGTAAATAACAAGGGTATTGAAATTGCCCTTAATACGAGAAATGTTAAAACAGATGATTGGTCGTGGTACACAGGCTTTTCTTTCGACTTAAACAGAAACAGCATTGAAAGTTTATTTGGTATTGATGACGACGGAGATGGTGTAGAAGATGATGATGTTGCCAACAGTTGGTTTATTGGAGAACCTCTTGGCGTTTATTATGGTTATGGAATAGATGGAATTCACCAAACAGGAGACACTGACATTCCTGCAGGATATCAACCCGGAGATTTTAGAATTGTAGAATATGATGGCGTTGATGGTTTAAGTGCTGATGACAGGTATATTTTAGGATACAGCACACCAAATTATCAGTTTAGTATTTCTAATTCTGTAACATGGAAGAACTGGTCGTTCTATGCCATGATTAACTCGATTCAAGGTGGAGGTTCTAAAAACTACTATATGGGTAATAACATCCAAAGCCATAATCCGAATGCTGCTTTTGCCAGCTGGACAGAACGATTTAGTTTTGCAGCTATGGATTACTGGACAACAGACAATCCATCGAATACCGGTGCACGTATAAACTATACAGCCCCGCGTGGTCATGTATATCTCGAAGACAGAAGCTTTGTTAGATTGCAAGATGTTATACTTTCGTATACCTTCGACAATGAATTAATAAACAAATGGGGACTTGGCAGCCTTCGTGTTTACACAAGTGGTAAAAACTTATATACCTGGACTGACTGGACAGGATACGATCCTGAGAACGGAACTACAATTAATGGTACACCAATGCTACGTACCTACACGTTTGGTATTGATTTGAAATTTTAATTTAAAAAGAGTAGAAAAATGAAGAATATTAAAATATATATACGCAAAGCACTTTACTTTTTAAGTGCAACCTTGATGTTGGTTATTGCATCATGCGACTCAGATTATCTGTATGAAGTTCCAAAGGACTTCCTGGCTCCGGATAATACTTTTGTAAATGATGAAGGTTTCCAGGCTGGTTTAACGGCCATGTATTCTGCAGGAAGAGGATTTGTTGGCTCTTCACAAGGATTACACGAAAAAGAATGGGAGGTTCTCTATGGACAAGGAGGAGATATTGGATTCCATATTGATAAAAAAAACTGGATTACCGACTATGATATAGTAAACTCTACCAATGGTACAGTTAGCAGATATTGGCAAAAATGTTATGCTCTAATTAAAGATGCCAATGTAATCATTACTCGAGCTGAGGGAGAATATGTAGAGTGGAGTTCTGATGCAGCAAAACAAGAAGTTATTGCTCAAGCCAGATTCTTTAGAGCATTAAGTTATAGATTCTTGGTTTGGTTTTGGGGTGATGTTCCAATTATTCGTGAAGAAATCACTTCACCCAAATTGGATTTTGTAAGAGATATAAAATCAGAAGTAATCAATTTTATACTTGACGATTTGGAGTTTGCTTCTCAGAATTTACCACAAGCAAATCCTAAAGGAGCCAAATTATCGAAAGCTGCTGCCGATTATTTACTGGCAGAAACTTACAATGCTACCCAACAATGGGACAAGGCTATTGAAGCTGCAAACCGTATTCTAAATGATTCCCAGTACGCGCTGATGACAGAACGTTTTGGCTCAATGACCGATAAACCCGGTGATGTTTACTGGGATTTATTCAGACTAGGAAACCAGGATCGTTCTTCAGGAAATAAAGAAAATATTTTTGCATGGCAATGCGATTTTGATGTTGACGGTGGTGATGTAAGCTTTGGTTTGGAACGTGCCTGGGGTCCATTCCTTGAAAAACTAAAAACACCGGATAACATGCAGGCAATTATGAAAGATGAATTTTCAGTAGAGCAAACCGAAGAAAGAATAATTGTCAAAGGCAGGCGTTATAACCTTGAGTTTGATTGTCAAACGGGGC
>DAOVTY010000085.1 GCA_030632865.1 Bacteroidota bacterium | reverse complement strand
TAACCCAGGGAAATGAATTAAGTTGTGTCGTAATAAAATCAAATTGAGAATACTTATTTCCGGTAAAAACAAAGTTGGGACGCTTACCATACCGAGTCCAATTTTCAAGCAGAAAATTAATATAATCTGGAATTTGATGACGGCTAATAGAACCAAGCAACTTTGTTGGTAGTTTATCAAAATCATCTATTAAAAAGAGCTCATTGTTTACAGCAGATTCAATCTCAAAAACATCGCTGGTGGACATTATATTACTAGCCGAAATTTTGAGTACATAATTGTCTAATCTGTGTAGAATTCTACTTTCATTTAAATAATTGCCCTTCACAAAAAGTACTATTCTTCTATTCGATTGTATCAGATATTCCATTGAAGGCCACGTTTCGCCTTGTGGTAAAAAAAATATTTTAGATGCTACTTTTGAATTACTAATTATAGAATCAAGAATTTCGATATTACCCTGAAAAGTTAAAAATAGAGGAATAATTTTTGAATCATCTATTTCTATTAATTTCTGAATTTGATTAAGAAACTCAACGATTCCCAGATTTGTATCAGTAAGAGTTATTCTGTTATCGAACTCCAAAATATCGATTTCAATTCCTGAATTATTATTTGTCTCTAAAAATTGCCAGAAACTATTACTATTTAAACTTGCTGAACTACCCTCGGCTATTATAAAAGTGTGATCCGAAAATTCAATTGCAGAAACAGGTTTCAATTGCATCACAACTAATAGAGTTGTAATTATGGCAATATATTTTAGAATAATACGAATCATTTTTAGTTTATTATATGATAAATTAATATCTTAATTTTTAATTATTTAGCTTCAAAAATATACTTTCAAATACAAAGATAAACTATTTAAAATTAAATTTATTCAAAATTAAACAAATGTAATACAGATTATTACAATTAATATTAATGCCAAATTAATATATAATTAAAGTATAAGTACCTACTCTGTTAATGCTCTAATAATTGTTAGCTATTATTATTGTGTAAGATATACTTTTAGAATGACTGATAAAACAATTAAACGTAAGCATTATTTGCTAGTTATTGTGGGAGGGTTGGCAGCAATGTTACTTCTCGGATTATTCAATAAAACCATTAGCTATACTTCTTCAAATGAATTTTGCGCATCGTGCCATGTTCATCCACACGCTGAAGCTAGTTGGAAACTTTCAATACATAATAATACACCAAGTGGCGTTTCTGTAAAATGTGTAGAATGCCATCTACCACCCGAAGAGCAGAAAATTCGTTTTGTTACAAGAAAAGCCTATCATGGGTTTCATGATTTATATTCATATTTAACTTTAGATACAGATAAAATTGACTGGGCAGAAAAACGCTCGCGAGAAGCATCTGCTAATTTTGTGTACGAAGATGGCTGTAAAAAATGTCATACCAACATGTTTCCATCTACATTGAATGCATTGGGGGGGGAATCTCATTTAAAATATTTGCGCAATCCCGACAATACATCATGTTTACAGTGTCATCAAAATGTTGGGCATTACAGAGGTGAAATTGGGTTAACTGTTGACGATGACTTATCTTCTGGACCGAAAGAAATATTTACAAATTTAACTGAAGTTAAAGAATTTGTTGATTTTGAGGAAAAATTACCTGGAACCTCGGTTTCGTTTAATATGGTTGCTATTAACGGTGGGCAATTTGAAATGGGAACACCAACAACAGAACCATACCGTAAAATTGACGAAGGACCAGTTCGAGATGTTGAAGTTGGTAATTTTTGGATGGCAGAAATAGAAGTAAGTTGGAATGAATATCTTGCCTTTTTTAGAGCCACTGGATCTCAAGGCCGGAAAGAAGCTGTTGAAATAAATGAAGAAATAGATGGTATTTCGGGAGCCACACCGCCGTGGGGTGCACCAGATCAGGGATGGGGAAAAGGAACTCGACCTGCAATTACCATGAGTCATTTAGGTGCAGAAACTTATTGCCGTTGGTTAAGTAGTGTTACAGGTAGAAAGTACCGTTTACCAACTGAAGCAGAGTGGGAATATGCCGCTCGGGGTGGAACAACAACTCCTTATTTCTTCGATGGCGCATCAAAAGATTTTGAGGTAGATGGATTTTGGAATAAGATATTTGGGGCAGATACTGCCGGCATTAATTCATATGTAATTTATATCGAAAATAGTCCAATTAAAACTCAGCCCCCAGGAATGGTAATAGCAAATCCATTTGGACTAAAAAATATGTTGGGGAATGTTGCTGAATTCTGCTTAGATTATTATGATCCAACCGTTTACAGCAAATATCCAAAAGGAATTGTTAAAAATCCGCGTGGTCCAAGAAATGGAACAGAGCATGTGGTAAGAGGGGGTTCATACAATAATTCAGCAAAAGATTTACGCGCTGGCCGTCGAGATTTCACTAAAACTAAAGCATGGTTAGTAACCGATCCTCAAATTCCTAAAAGTATTTGGTGGTATTCCGACAGTAAAAATGTTGGGTTCAGAGTTGTTTGCGAGTACAACGCAGAGAATTATAATTCAGAAAATTAACAATAAATAATATATCATGGATAAGAGTCAACTTTCGCGTAGAAATTTTCTTGAAAAATCGGCATTGATTGGTGCTGCCGGTGTTATCGGGATGAATGCTTTGAGCTCTTGCAGTTCGAAATTAAAAACAGTTGATTACGAATTTCCTCCTTTGCTGGACAAAGCACCAGATGGTAAAAAATTGCGTGCTGGCTTGGTTGGTTGCGGCAACAGAGGAACAGGTGCCGCCCTTAATTTTTTGGCAGCAGGAAACGATTTAGAATTAGTTGCATTGGCAGATGTTTTTGAAGACAAGGTTTGGGACTGTAAAAGCAAACTTAAAAAACAACTTGTTGAAGTTCCCGAAGAAAACTGCTTTTGGGGTTTTGATGGATACAAAAGTTTACTTGCTGTTGATTTGGATATTGTTATTTTAGCAACGCCACCCCATTTCAGACCTGCACATTTTGATGCTTGCGTACAGGCTAAAAAGCACGTTTTTATGGAAAAACCAGTTTGTGTTGATCCGGTTGGAGCAAGACAAATAATTGCCACGTCTAAAAAGGCAGAAAACATTGGGCTGTCTGTTATAACAGGAACTCAGCGTCGTCATCAACGCGATTATATTGAGACATACAAACAAGTTTCATCGGGTGCAATTGGAGAATTGGTTTCGGCAAAAGCTTGGTGGTTACAAAATCATGTTTGGTTTCGTACACGAGAAGAAGGTTGGAGCGATATGGAATATATGCTTCGCAATTGGAATAACTTTAGTTGGTTATGTGGCGACCATATTTTAGATACTCACGTTCATAATATAGATATTATTAATTGGTTTATGGGAAAACATCCCGAGCAAGCCATAGGTTTTGGAGGTAGAGGACGAAGGTTAACGGGCGACCAGTATGATTTTTTTAGTATAGATTTTGAATTCGGGAACGGTGTTTTTTCACATAGTATGTCGCGCCAAATAGATGACTGTGCAAATACTCTGGGAGAACGAATTATGGGAACTAAAGGCTATACAAATTGCAAAAACACTATTTACAATCTCGATGGTTCAGTAAAATGGAGATACGAATACCCAAAGAATAAAGATGGTCGATCAACCGAAGTTGTTAAAATCTCACCATACATTCAAGAGCACATTCACCTAGTTACATCAATACGCACAAATAAACCGGTTGTAGAAGCAGAACGAACAGCTATTTCAACTTTAACTGCAATAATGGGAAGAACTGCAGCATACACCGGACAGAAAGTAACCTGGGACGATATGCTTAATTCAACTGAAAAATTAGGCCCTAACAAATACGAAATAGGACCTATAGATATGGAATTTCCAGTTCCTGTGCCGGGCACACAACATAAAGCTTAATTGAAAATTAAAATGATTTCAGTAGTCATACCACTTTTAAACGAAAGTAATTTAGTAACCCAATTAGCCGATGAGGTTTTTATGAACCTTAAAAAAACTAGTGCCGATTTTGAGATTATTTGTGTTGATGATGGAAGTACTGATTCAACGCTTGAAAGGTTATTAGAATTTAGAGAAAAGAACAATCAACTTAAAGTTATTTCTCTTTCGCGCAACTTTGGGTTACAAAGCGCACTAACTGCCGGACTAGAGTATGCAAAAGGTGATTTTGTGGTTATGATGGATGGTGATTTTCAGGATCCACCAAATTTAATTCCGGTTCTTTTCAGTAAAATTAAAGAGGCAAATGCCGATATAATTACGGCAGTAAGAGAAAAGCGAAATGAAAAATTAAGTCGAAAGATTTACACAAATATTTTTCATCGAATTTTCAGTAGTGTTTCGGAGGAACAGCAAATTGCACATGCAGGTAATTTTTGTATTCTAAATACAAAAGCGCATCAGGCAATTTTACAATTCTCGGAGCAAAATAGATATTTACCCGGAATTAGAAATTTTATTGGTTTTAAGCATGAATTTATAACCTACGATCGGCCAGAACGATTGGAAGGCAAAGCTAAAATGAGTCGAAGAAAGCTTTTTACTCTTGCTGCAGATGCTATCTATTCATTCTCGAAATGGCCAATAAAAGCATGCTTGTATTTAGGACTATTTGGAGTAATGATTTTTCTTGGTGCCATTATTTACACCTTAAGTTCGAAATCGTTAGGACTAGCTCCAATCGGTTGGTCGTCAACTTTTTTGGCAATTAGTTTTTTTGGTTCAGTACAACTTACGTTTCTCGGAATTATTGGAGAATATATTTTCAGAATATACAAAGAGGTACAAAAACGCCCTATTTATTTGGTGAAAAATTTTTATGAATAGATACATCGACATATTTACCGCACGAAATACATTTGCAGCATCTCTTTTTTTAGCTGCAATATTACTTCTATTTCTAGCTCCAAAAGCTGCAGTAAATGTTGATGAACAATTGCACTATCCGCATGCGAAAAATGTTGTGAACTGGTATTTTACTGGAGGAGATGATGTTTCCAACCTTGAAACTCCGATTACAAATTTAAAATATTATGGACAGTCAGTTGATAATTTAACGGCATTAATCAATCGTACATTTAATATTGAAGACGAATTTTTAACAAGACATTTTACCGGTGCTTTATTCTTTTGGTTATTACTATTTTTTGCTGCTTTAATTAGTTATCAATTGAGTGGATCATTTTCAGTTGCCACATTAACAGTTATATCAATGATTGCAATGCCTCGATTATTCGGGCAGGCATTCGGTAATTTAAAAGATATACCTTTTGCTGTAGGTTACGCAGCTGGAATATATTTTATTATTCTTTTTATTAAAGAATTGCCCCGTATAAAATGGTCAACTACAATTTGGCTAGCACTTGCAATTGCTTTTACAAATTCAGTAAGAATTGGAGGTCTTATTCTTTTTGCATATTTAGGGTTGGCAATTATCTCCTATATTATTTCGAAACCTTTTTATCTTAAACAAATAGTTTCAACTAAACATTATTTTGGAAGGCTACTGGGTCAGGGAGTAGTTATTGTTATAATCGGCTATTTTGCCGGATTATTATTTTGGCCCTTTGCCTTGCAAGATGTTTTTCAAAACCCCCTGAAAAGTTTAAGTGTAATGGAGCACTATAAGGTTAGTATCAGGCAAATTTTCGAAGGAGAACTTTTATGGAGCACTCAATTACCTTGGTATTATTTACCAAAATGGATTTTAATATCTACACCGGGATTTATCATTCTCGGATTCATAATAAGTATCATACCCTTAAATATATACGTGCCTAAACCAATTAAAAGCAAACAACTCTTTTTAGAGTTGTTTGTCTTTTTTACACTACTTTTTCCAATTATTTATGTAATTATAATTGGTGCAAATTTATACAGTGGAGTGCGACAAATGTTATTTGTTTTGCCTTTGTTTGCGGTGTTTTCATCAATAGGAATTATTAAATTACGAAAGTCTAATCTTAGTAAAATAATAAAATACCCGGTAATAGGCTTATTTTTTATTTCAATAATATTCCCAATAAAACATCAGGTAGCAACATTTCCGGCTGATTATATATATTTCAACACAATAGCGGGAGAAAATAAAAATGCATGGTCAAATTATGAATACGATTATTATTTTCATTCAATTAAAAAATCATCTGAGTATTTAGTTGAATTAATAGGAGAAGAGGATGTTATTGTAGCAACAAATTGTAACCTTTCAAATTATTTTGAAAATGTACCGAATGTTAAATATCAATATTCTCGTTATTTAGAAAGAAGTTCAACAGACTGGGATTATGGTTTATTTGGGGTAAATTACATTCATCCATTTCAATTAAAAAATGAAACATGGCAATCCTCTCAAATCGTTAAAACCTTTTATCATCGCGGAAATCCGGTTGCTGTACTTATAAAGCGTTCAGATAAAAATGATTTTTATGGCATTTCAGAAATAAATAATGGGAACTTGGAAACGGGAGAACAGTTAATAAAAGAAGCAATTAAAACAGACCCTAAAAATGTTTGGTTATTTGTACATTTGGCAAAAATTTGTTTTGGTAAAAATAATTTTGATGAATTTGAGACAATATTAAAAAGAGGTTTTGAAATCCATCCATTTTACGAGCCATTATATTTATTAAAGGCTCAAAAATTATTCAACGATAAAAAATATACTGAGTCGCTG
Source organism: Bacteroidota bacterium (assembly GCA_030632865.1). Classification (GTDB taxonomy): domain Bacteria; phylum Bacteroidota; class Bacteroidia; order Bacteroidales; family Prolixibacteraceae; genus Draconibacterium. Next base: position 4,186 of record DAOVTY010000085.1, on the reverse strand, counting down.
AAAACATTACAAGAATTAATTACAATAAATCCGAGATATAAAAATGCAGCTCCGTTGTTAAAAGTAGTAAAAGAAAAAATATATAATTAATTATAAATTAGAAATAATGAAAACAGTAAAAAGATTTTTTGCATTATTAATGCTAAATATTTTGAGCCTTCCTTATATTTTATTGGCTCAGGACGAAGGAACTTACATAGATAATTTAAATGTGCAGGACAGCTCTTATATGGAGCAGGATTTACTTGCAGGAGCAGAACAATCGGGTTCAAACACTACAATAATAATCATTGTGGCTGTAGTTGTTGTTGCAGTTGGTGCCTTTTTAGTTATTAAGAAAAAGAAGAAATAAATTGATGTAATTTATTAAGAAACCTGTCTTTGTAAGGCAGGTTTTTTTGTGTCCTCATATTTAAGGGAGATAACAAACAAGCATAAAAAAAGAGGCAGCTTCTACAAGCTGCCTCAAAGCCATGAAAACAATTAAACAATGTTCAGAAAACAGAAAACAATCTTTATATCGTCATAATATCTTTCTCCTTAGTTTGCACTAAATCGTCAATATTATTTCCAAAATTATCAGTCAACTTTTGAACTACAGCTTCAGCATCTTTTTCTAAATCTTCAGACAAGCCATCTTTTTGTAATTTTTTCAAGCCATCATTTGCCTCTTTTCTAGCAGTTCTAACACTTATTTTAGCAGTTTCTCCCTCTTGATAAACTTGTTTTACCAAGTCTTTTCGTCTCTCTTCCGTTAAAACCGGAATATTTATTCTAATTATTTCTCCGTTATTATCTGGGTTAAATCCCAAATTGGCATTCATAATTGCTTTTTCAATAACAGAAATTAATCCTTTCTCCCATGGTTGAATAGCTATTGTCCTTGCATCAGGTGTACTAACATTTGAAACCTGACTCAAAGGAGTCATGCTCCCGTAATAGTCTACAGTTAGTCCATCTAACATACTTGGCGATGCTTTTCCTGCGCGTATATGAAGAAGTTCCTTTTCGAGGTGCGTAATTGCTCCACTCATTTTCTCTTCTGTATGCTCTAAAACGAAATCTACTTCTTCTTGCATTAGGTTAAAACTATTTTACCAACTATCAACTGTTAGCAAATATAGAAAAAAATAAATATGTAAACTTCAATTTTGAAAATAAAATAAAATCTATTGCATTTTTTTAGTTGTGAACAATTGTTCCAATACTTTCTCCGTTCATAACCTTCTGTAAATTACCTTTCTGATCCATGTTAAAAACTAAAATAGGTAAATTATTTTCTTTGCAGAGTGTTGTTGCCGTTAAATCCATAATTTTAAGATTTCTATTATAGATCTCATCGAAAGTTATTTTTTCGAATTTAGTTGCATTCGGATCCTTTTCAGGATCAGCACTATAAACGCCATCAACACGAGTTCCTTTCAACATTATTTCAGCTTCTATTTCTATACCTCGGAGTACACTTGCCGTATCGGTTGTAAAATATGGGTTGCCAGTTCCGCCAGAAATAATTACAACAGTTCCACCTTCCAATGCGTCTATTGCTTTGTCTTTTGAATAAAATTCGCCAACCGGCTCCATTCTAATAGATGTGAAAACTTTTGTCTTAGTACCAACAGCATGCAACGCAGAGTTTAAAGCAAGGCTATTAATTACTGTAGCCAACATTCCCATCTGGTCTCCTTTTACCCGATCGAAACCATCGGTAGCTCCACTTAATCCTCGGAAAATATTTCCTCCTCCAATAACAATTCCAACCTGTACACCATTTTCTACAAGTTTAGTAATTTGTTCTGCGTATTCGTTTAATCGAGTTGTATCAATACCATAGTTTTGAGTTCCCATTAACGACTCGCCACTTAATTTTAAAAGTATTCGTTTATATTTTGTCATTATACTTTTGATTTCTAAAATTATACAAATATAGAACAGTTTTTTACAAAAAAAGAGCTACCCGAATTAACTGATAGCTCTTAAATATTTTATCGCTTATAATTTATACATCCAAAGTATAACGATCGAATGCAGTAACTGTAAGTTCTTTGTTGCTTTGTTTCAAGAATTCTTTAACTGAAATCTTACCATCTTTTACATAAGTTTGGTTTAACAAGGTAACATCTTTGAACCACTTATTTAATGAACCTTGAGCAATTTTATCAAGCATTGCTTCGGGTTTACCTTCCTGACGATATTTTTCTTTTGCAATTTCAATTTCTTTATCAATAACTTCCTGAGAAATTGCATCTTTATCAATAGCCACTGGAGCCATTGCAGCAATTTGCATTGCAATATCTTTTGCGACCTGAGTTTTAACTTCTCCTTGGTTAAAACCAACTAAGGTAGCCAGTTTGTTGCCAGGGTGAATGTACCCAATTAACATTTCGGCAGAAATACTTTTGTAATATGAAAGTTCCAATTTCTCTCCAATAACACCAGTTTGTTCGGTTACTAAAGTATCAATAATAGTTCCGTCTAACTCTAATGCTTTCAATGCATCTAAATTTTCAGCTTTATTTGTAAGAGCAACATCTAAAATGCTGTCAACAAAAGCAACAAATTTATCATTTTTAGCAACAAAATCAGTTTCACAATTTAATACTACTATGGCACCAAATTTATTGTCGGCTGTAACTTTTGCCAGTACAACACCTTCTGCCGCGTCTCTGTCGGCACGTTTATTGGCAATAGCTTTTCCCTTTTCGCGGATTATTTGAAGAGCTTTGTCGAAGTCTCCTTCAGCATCTTTCAGGGCATTTTTACAATCCATCATCCCCGCACCTGTTACTTTACGTAGTTTAACTACGTCGGCTGTTGTAAAAGACATAATAAAATCTCTTTTTAAATGGTTATTATTAACCGTTACTAATTATTTATCTTCTAATTTTTTTTCTGAATCAGCTTTAGCTTTTGCCTCAGCTTCTGCCTGTTTTGCTGCAGCTGCATCCTCTTTAGCTTTTTTCTTAGCTAGTCTGTTGGCTGCGGCATCTGCTTCTTCCTTTTCTTTCTCAAATTTACGCTCATTTAATCCCTCTTTAACTGCATCGGTTATAACACCAACAATTAATTTAATAGATTGTGAAGCATCGTCATTTGCTGGAATGACAAAATCAATTCCCTCTGGATTTGAATTTGTGTCAACCATTGCAAAAATTGGAATTCCAAGACGCTGAGCTTCGCGAACAGCAATTTTCTCTTTCAATACGTCAACTATAAAAAGAGCAGCAGGTAAACGAGTTAAATCTGAGATACTTCCCAATATTTTTTCCAATTTAGCACGTTGTCTGGTAATTTGCAGTTTCTCTCTTTTAGAAAGATTTGTCCAACTTGGTTCGTTAGCCATTTTATCAATGGTAACCATTTTTTTAACCGCTTTGCGAATAGTTGGGAAATTGGTAAGCATTCCTCCTGGCCAGCGTTCAGTTACATAGGGCATTCCTGAACTTTTCACTAAATCTGAAACCAAATCTTTGGCTTGCTTTTTTGTTGCAACAAATAAAATTCTTCGACCCGATTTTGCAATTTGTTTAATTGCAGCGGCGGCCTCATCAATTTTAACAATTGTTTTTTGAAGGTCTATAATGTGAATTCCATTTTTCTCCATGAAAACATAAGGTTCCATGTTTGGATTCCACTTTCTTTTTAGGTGACCAAAATGTACACCTGCATCTAATAATTCCTGAAAATTTGTCTTAGGCATCTGTTTACTTTTTATTATGTTCCTAAAAGCAACCGTTGAGTAGTCCCGACATGTCGGAAGTCAAAACCGTTTTAGATCCATATAATTTAAAATTAATATTAACGTTTTGAAAATTGGAAACGTTTTCTAGCTTTTGGTTGCCCAGGCTTTTTACGTTCCACCTCTCGAGGATCTCTTGTTAAAAAGCCAGCAGCTTTTAACGCCGATCTCGATTCTGGGTCAATTTTTAGCATCGCACGAGAAATTGCCAATCGTAAAGCTTCTGCTTGTCCTGATGGTCCACCACCGCCAAGGTTCACTTTAATATCGAATTTCTCTGGGACATCAAGCAAATTTAATGGCTGCAAAACAATGTATTGTAATATAGAAGATGGGAAATATTCTTTTAATTCCCTTTTATTTACAGTAACATTACCTTTGCCCTCGCTCACGTAAATACGTGCTACTGCTGATTTTCTACGTCCTATTGTGTTTACTATTTCCATTTTG
>DAOVTY010000173.1 GCA_030632865.1 Bacteroidota bacterium | reverse complement strand
GATAAAGCAGTTGCCAAATGGAAAGAATTGAAAACAGATGAAAATGCAATTTTCGATACTGAATTGGTGTACGATGCAGCCGATATTGAACCGATGATTACCTACGGAACAAACCCAGGAATGGGAATTGGAATTTCACAAAATATTCCAACTAACGAAGGAATGGAGGGCAGCGACAAATCATCGTACGAAAAATCATTACAATACATGGGATTTGCTGCCGGCGATGCAATTAAAGGCAAAACCGTTGATTACGTTTTTCTTGGAAGTTGTACCAATGGAAGAATTGAGGATTTCCGAGAATTTACTGAATTTGTGAAGGGCAAGAAAAAAGCGCCAAATATTACAGCATGGTTAGTTCCCGGCTCAAAACAAGTTGAAAACCAAATACGCACTGAAGGGTTAATACCTATTTTAGAGGAGGCTGGTTTTAAGTTACGCCAACCGGGTTGCTCGGCATGTTTGGCAATGAACGACGATAAAATTCCTGAAGGTAAATATTCTGTTTCAACATCGAATAGAAATTTTGAAGGCCGCCAGGGACCGGGTGCAAGAACATTGCTTGCAAGTCCGTTAACTGCTGCAGCTGCAGCGATTACGGGAATTATTTCTGACCCGAGAGAATAGATATAACCACCTCCCTCCTTTAAGGAGGATAATTTTCCCTACTTAACAAGGAGGGATGTCCGTCAGTTGACGGACAGGGTGGTTTAAGTAAAAAAAAAAAAATAGCAATAATCAATTCAAAAATGGAATACGATAAATTCGACATAATTACATCATCTGCAGTTCCACTACCAATTGAAAACGTGGATACTGACCAGATAATTCCTGCACGTTTTTTAAAAGCAGTTGAACGAAAAGGGTTTGGCGATAATCTTTTCAGAGATTGGAGATACGAAAAAGATGGTAGTCCAAAAGCTGGATTTCCACTCAACAACAAAACTTTTTCAGGAAAAATACTTGTTGGAGCAAAAAACTTTGGGAGTGGCTCTAGTCGCGAACATGCAGCATGGGCAATTTACGATTATGGTTTTAGAGTAGTTGTTTCAAGTTTTTTTGCAGATATTTTTAAAGGGAATGCTTTAAACAATGGACTGCTTCCAGTTGTTGTAACGGTAGAATTTCTTCAGAAAATATTCGATGCAATTGAAAAAGATGCAAGTACAGTTTTTACTGTTGACTTGGAAAAACAGACATTTACCATTTCTGAAACAGGAGAAAAATCTGATTTTGAAATAAATCCATATAAAAAACATTGTTTGCAGAATGGATTAGACGACATAGATTATTTAGCAGATATGAAAGAGGAAATTGCTGCTTTCGAAGCAAAATAATAAACTTAAAAGAGCATCATTTCAGAAGGAAAATAATATGAGCACATTCAATTATTAATCTCTTTTGCAAAACAATTGTTTTGCAAGAAATGACAATAAAAATTATAATAAAATAAACATGACAGGCGAAACAGTTGAAATAAAAGGGAAACGACTTACAATTATGGATACCACTCTTCGAGATGGAGAGCAAACATCCGGTGTTTCTTTTAGCGAACTGGAAAAACTAAGTGTCGCAAAAATACTACTTCGAGATGTAAAAGTCGATCGAATTGAGATTGCTTCTGCTAGAGTTTCAAAAGGAGAATTTTTAGGAACTCAACGTGTAATGAAATGGGCAGCTGAAAAAGGATACCTTGAAAAAGTTGAAGTTCTTGGTTTTGTTGACGACAAAATATCGTTACAATGGATTGCCGATGCTGGTGGTAAAGTTTTGAATCTACTTTGCAAAGGATCTCTAAAACACGTTACCGAACAATTACGAAAAACACCTGAACAACATGTTGCCGATATAAAAAATGTAATAAATAATGCCACAGAAATGGGCATTAAAGTAAATGTTTATCTCGAAGATTGGTCGAATGGTATGCGCAACTCAAAAGAGTATGTTCATTTTATGATCTCGGAATTAAAAAATGAGAACATTGAACGTTTTATGCTGCCCGATACTTTGGGACTTTTAGATCCTGATCAAACTTATGATTATTGTAAGGAGATGATTATTTCGTTTCCTGATGTAGAGTTTGATTTTCATGCGCATAATGATTACGACTTGGCAATTGCCAATGTATTTCATGCAATAAAAGCAGGTATTCGCTGCGTACACACTACTGTTAACGGTTTAGGCGAGCGTGCCGGAAATGCTCCTTTATCTAGCGTAATTGCCACGATAAAAGATCATTTGAAGATGAAAACTAATGTTATTGAAAGTGAGCTAAATAAAGCTTCCAAGTTAGTAGAAACATTTTCAGGAATTAGAATTCCCACAAACAAACCACTAATTGGCGAATTCGTTTTTACACAATGCAGCGGAATTCATGCCGATGGAGACAGCAAAAATAATCTCTATTTTAACGAGTTGCTACCAGAACGATTTGGCAGAATTAGACAATACGCTCTCGGAAAAACATCGGGAAAAGCAAATATTAAAAAGAATTTGCAAGATCTTGGAATTGAGCTGGACACGGAATCACTAAAAAAAGTTACTCAAAGAGTAATTGAATTAGGCGATAAGAAAGAGACAGTAACCAGCGACGAATTACCTTATATTGTTGCCGATGTTTTGGAAAACGATCTGTTTGAAGAGAAAATACGAGTGGTTAATTACTCGGTAAACCATACCATGGGATTACGTCCAATAGCCAATGTTTCTCTCGAAATAGATGGCAAAATTTACGAAGAATATAGTGACGGTGACGGGCAGTACAACGCTTTTGCAAAATCAATTCGCAAAATTTACGAACATTTAGGAAAACCACTGCCGAGACTGGTTGATTATGTAGTAACTATTCCTCCCGGCGGTAGATCAAATGCTTTGGTTGAAACAATTATTACATGGAAAAACAATACTGAATTTAAAACGAAAGGATTAGATCCGAACCAAATTGCAGCTGCCGTAAAAGCAACAATCCGCATGTTAAACATTATTGAAAATGAGATTAAACCCGAGTTGCTGAATGGAAAAACAAAAGATAATTTAAAAAAATAAGAGGGGTTTTAATTAAAAAATAATTTGAATAATAAAATAACAAATATGAAACTAAATATTGCACTTCTTCCAGGAGACGGAATCGGACCGGAAATTATTGAACAGGCTATGAAAACCGTAAAAGCTGTAGCCAAAAAATTTAATCATGAGTTACAATACGAATACGGGATAACCGGAGCTGCAGCCATTGATAAAGTAGGTGAACCATACCCCGACGAAACGCACGAACTTTGTATGAAATCTGATGCTGTTTTGTTTGGTGCAATTGGTGACCCAAAATTCGATAATAACCCAAAAGCAACAGTTCGCCCCGAGCAAGGATTGCTTGCAATGCGTAAAAAATTAGGTTTGTATGCAAACATTCGTCCGGTGGAAACATTTGATTCTCTGTTGCACAGATCTCCGCTGAGACGCGAGCTTGTGGAAGGAGCAGATTTTGTTTGTATTCGCGAGTTGACAGGTGGTATTTATTTCGGCGAAAAAGGAAGACTAGACAACGGAAACACTGCATTTGATACATGCACATACACACGCGCAGAAATTGAGAGAATCTTGAAATTGGCTTACGAATTTGCAGCAAAACGAAATAAAAAATTAACCGTTGTAGATAAGGCCAATGTTTTGGAAAGTTCTCGTTTATGGCGCGAAGTTGCCCAGGAAATGGAGCCTAATTATCCCGATATTAAAACTGAATATATGTTTGTTGATAACGCTGCTATGCAAATTATACAATGGCCAAAAAACTTTGATGTTATGGTAACTGAAAATATGTTTGGAGATATTCTTACTGATGAGGCAAGCGTAATTACAGGTTCACTGGGACTACTTCCTTCTGCTTCAATGGGAATTCACACATCAGTCTTCGAGCCCATTCACGGTTCGTATCCGCAAGCAGCAGGCAAAGATATAGCAAACCCAATTGCAACAATTCTTTCGGCAGCAATGATGTTCGAATATGCATTCGACTTAAAAGACGAAGGTAAATTAATTCGCGATGCCGTGGCAGCCTCTATTACAGATAATATTGTTACCGAAGATATTAGTGAAGGTAAAGCATACAAAACCTCTGAAGTGGGTGACTGGATTGCCAATTATATTTCTAAAAAATAAATTATTTATAAGGATGTCATCTTTTTTCAGAGAAGACATCCTTTATTACAATTATACATCCTAACTGTTTTTACCCCTTGCAGTGTAGATTTCCCCTACTTTTATATTCACACCAATTTGTTAGCACATTACAATAAAAAACAAAAAAAGAAGTTAATTTTGTAAATATAAAAGAACATCTTTTATAGTACATTAAATCAAACTTTAATCAATTAGTGAGGTCAATAATAAAATACACTGTTTCTCTATTTAGCATTCTTCTATTTACTATTAATATTAATGCTCAGGATTCCTTTTTTTCTAACGGATTAAATGTTGGAATTAAGGGAGGTACATCAATTTTATTAGCAGAGGTTCCTTCAAATTTTTCGCACAAAATTAACGAATTCGAAAATAAAATTGGTTTTGCAATAGATGCCGAGCTTTCTAAATATTTATCAAATCATTGGGAAATTGCCATAGAATTTAACTACTCGGTATTAAATGGTGAAACTCAAAATCCATCATTTTCTGCTGAAGGATATCACCCTGTACATATTGAACCAATTACTGAGCCGGTAGAGTACAATAATACTTTAACCGGATCAAGATTATTCTTCCGGTTTTATTTGACTTCATTAGGCAATCAAAATGAAGGAGTAAATATATATCCGTTTATTAGTGCAGGAGTTGGTTATCTTAACTACAAATCTACATTTCAATATATTGATGAAATCCCCACGGGATCAGACAAAATTATTTTTAGTAAAGGATACGATAATTCAGCAAGTTTAACTACAATTAATTATTCAATTGGAGGAGGGCTAAAAACTACATTCTCGTCAAAGTTGTATATAATTTCTTCAATTAACGGAAACATAGTTCCGTACGACTTTCTTGATGTTGTACACAACTTCGATGCAAATGGGGATAGAATAAGTATATTAGGATTATATACCCAATTTAAAATTGGCATTTTTTATAGTCTCACTCCTTTTACTCCAGGACAAGGAAGAAGCAAAAAATCTACCGGTCCGGCACATTTACCTTTCGGACAATAAGATTTCGTAAATAATTAAAAACTCCATATTTCGTTTTTGCTCCATAAATTTAATGTACTTATATTGTCCCTATAAATTTAATACCTGTGCACCGCATACTCATATTTACATTTGTTGTACTTCTAATTGTCGTTAAATTAACAGGACAAACGGTTGCGTCGTTTTCCGTATCAAACTCTACTTTAGTTTCTACTACAGACCAAATGCCTTTTTGGCTTTGGGCAAACACCGATGGAAAAATAGAAACCGACAATTCCTTTTTAAATATTTCAGAATTAAACGCTGCAGGAGCACATTTTTTTAACGATAGTAACTCGTTTATAAAAGCCGTTGCCGACCTTAATTATGCAATTGGCAACAACAGTGAATATTTTCAGGCCAATCAGTTTTACACACGATTAAACTTAAGTAACTGGGAAGTTTTTATTGGCATGGTACATAACGATTTATATTTTGAAGGACTTTCTACTTCAAACGGAAATATTGCCAGAAGTAGAAATGCACGACCGTATCCCAAAATTGGAGTGCGTGTTTCCGATTATAAACCTGTGCCTATTCTCAATAAATTTCTCTCTTTTAAAGGCGAGTACGACGAAGGAATTTTAAACGACGATCGTTTTGTGGATCGCACACACCTTCACCATAAATCGTTTTATCTAAAAGCTAAAATGTTTAACAACTTCAGTATTGAGGGTGGAGTAGAACATAATGTAATGTGGGGAGGCACATCTCAAAATGAAAAAATAGGTGAGCTGCCAGATGATTTCAAAGCATACTTTAAATATATAAGTGGATCTCAGGGAACTGAAGATTTTCCGCTTACAGACCAATTAAATGTTGCAGGTAACCAATACGGAAGTTACCAAATACGACTTACCCAAAAGTTTAATAAATTTGAAGCCGGACTAAATATCAGTCACCCATTCGAAGATTTTTCTGGTGTAAATTGGGTTAACTGGCCCGATAATATAATTGGAGTTACAATTAAACTTAAACACCCTAACAAAATTATTACACATTTTATTTACGAATACACAAACACACGGCAACAGGGAATTAAAGACTCTATACTTAGCTGGAATGAAGTAGAACAAAAATGGAATAGGTTGCACTACGATAATTATTTTAACCATGGAGTTTATGGATCAGGAGTTTCTTACCAGCAAAAGATGATGAGCTCGCCACTGTTTACACCCGTAATTATTAAAGATGGTATTAGCAGAGGTACAGAGTCCACTCGCTTTTTTGCGCACCATATTGGATTAAAAGGAAAATTAATTGAAGATATTACGTGGAAAAGTATGGTAACATTTACCCGATATTTTGGAACCTGGGGTCGTCCGTACGATCCGGTACAAGACCGAACATCACTTCTATTAAACCTTTTTTACAGTGGTAATTTTATACCTTTTAATGTTGATTTTACTGTTGCCACAGATTTTTATAATACCAACCCAAACAGACTTGGATTTCAATTGGGAATAACTTATAACTTTTACTAACAATCTCTTGTTATTAAAGACTTGTCCCAAATAGAGACTATCTTATAATAGACATTCAAAATCTCATCTAATTATCATACTATTACACGCTTCAACATAATTATTTGAGATCGTTTAAAGAACATGACGTATAAAAATAAAATCAACTTTTGTTCACCACAATTAATAAGACAAAT
>DAOVTY010000180.1 GCA_030632865.1 Bacteroidota bacterium | reverse complement strand
GGTTCCGATGCACCACGTATTTTCAGAGCTTTGGTTGAAGCAACTGCTTTTGGATCTAAAGCAATTAACGATCGTTTTATTGCAGAAGGTGTGCGAATTGATGGTGTGATTGCTTTGGGTGGTGTGGCTAAAAAATCGCCATTTGTAATGCAAATTATTGCCGATGTTTTAGATATGCCAATAAAAGTTGCTCGATCTGAACAAGCTTGCGCTCTTGGATCTGCAATGGCAGCAGCAGTTGTAGCAGGTATTTATAGTAACACTGCCGAGGCTCAGAAAAAAATGGGCAGTGGCATCGAAACTGAATATTTACCAATTGCAGAAAATGTAGAGAAATATAAAGTTTTGTACAAACAGTATCAGAAATTTGGGAAGTTTGTTGAGTTCGACTTTTAAATTCTTAGGAATCCATCTCTTTTTAAATAGATTGATTCCTATTTTTTTGAATAAATTATGAGTTCCTAAGAATTAAAAGGTAAGTGTTAGTATTATTAGTTGCCGTTCAATACAAATAGAAAAATAGTAAACCAGTGACAAACACTACCGCCAATTACCATTAAGTGCCAAATTAAGTGAGAGAACCTTAGTTTATCCATCTTGAAAAATATAATTCCTAAAGTGTAGAATAGTCCACCCGATAAAAGAAGTATCATACTTGTTGTCGATAAATTATTGAAAAGAGGAATTAGAAAAAATAACAGCAACCAACCCATACTTACGTACGAGATAATTATGAAAATATTCACACCTTTTTCAAATTTATTTGGAATGAATGCTTTAACAAGAATTCCTGAAACAGCGAGTCCCCATTCAATACCAAACATTACCCAGCCCCAATCGTGCCGTATTACCGACAATGCCATGGGTGTGTAGGTGCCTGCAATAAGCAAGTAAATTGCAATTTGATCGAAATTGTGAAAGAAATCTTTCCATTTCCCTTCAGCAAGAGAGTGGTTCATTGTTGACGAAAAATAAAGAAGAATAAGAGTGCTTCCAAAAATTGAAGTACTAACAACCAACCAAATATCTCCTTTTAATATGGCAAATATAATTATTACAGAAGTTGCAATAATTGCCAGAACAAGACCAATTCCGTGCGAAATAGCGTTGGCTAACTCCTCTGTTGTTGAAAATCTTTGCTTTGATGCCATAAAATAACTTTATAACGAAACGAATTTTAATGTATTTATTCCATATTTCGAATAGCGGACAAAGCTAATGGTTTTGATTGGTTTGAAATGTTATTTACTGAATTTAAAATATCAAATAAAGTGATTAAATTAAAGACTAAATAACTATGATAAAAAAATGGATCTTATTCCTCAGAAAAACAATACAACGAATTAAACCCCTTTAAAATTAGGTTGTTGCCTACAATTACTGGCGACGAATGAAAATTGTCATCAAGTTCATTTGATTCTATAACTTCGAAAGTTTCACCTGCTTTAATTACGAGAACGGTGTTTTTTGCGGCAATATATAAACGGTCTTTAACAGCAGTTGGCGAAGAAAAAAGAGTACTAATTCCTTCCAACTTCACATTCGAATAATTTTCCTTTCCGTCTTTAGCATCGAGACAAGTTAAATATCCATTGTTTGCACGTAGAAAATATATTTTTCCGTCCATTAAAATAGGATTTGGCGTGTAAGGAGTGTTTTTGTCATATCTCCAAAGTATCGCATCACTTTCAGTAATGTCGCCTTTGGCTTTGGCTAAATCTATTGCTTGCAAAGCAGCTCCTCTAAAACCGCTCATTACAAATAATATCCCGTCTTCGTAAATCGGGTTAGGAATTACATTTCTTGTTAATCCGGTGCTTGTCCAGATTAATTCTCCAGTTTCAAAATCATTACTTCTAATATTTGTAGTTGCACTCGTAATAACTTGAGTTCTCCCGTTTGCTTCAATTACAAATGGGCTCGACCACGATGTTCTTTCGTCTCGTGCCAACTTCCTCTCTTCTTTACCTGTTTTTTTGTTTAGTGCATATAAAAACGAATCACCTTCGTGATCCCACAAAATAAAAAGTTTGTCTTTGTATAAATAAGGAGACGCACCCTCGCCAAAACTCATATGCTTTTTCATTTGTCCGAAGTCTTTTTGCCAAATAATATTTCCTTCAAAATCGAGGCAATGTATTCCTCGCGAACCAAAATATGCATAAATAAGCTCTCCGTCTGTGGTAGGAGAATTTGATGCCCAGCTTCCCAAATCGTGTGTGCTTTCCTGTGGTAACTCCCTTGCAACTGTTGTTTCCCAAAGTATTTCACCATTATCTTTATTTACCGAAATTACTTTGTATTCGTGAACTAAATCTGTTTGAGTACCAGACATTCTTCTTTCGCCTTCACTTCTAGAACTGTCAGATTCTTTTTCTTGTTTTTCGTTGGTAGCAACAGCAGATTGTATTATTATTTGCTTATCCCAAACAATTGGAGTAGCGTGCCCTTTTCCCGGAATTGTAGTTTTCCATTTCAGATTTTTTGTTTCGCTAAAAGATATCGGAGGGTTTCCTTTAACTGCTACTCCAGTTCCTAGTGGACCGCGCCATTGTACCCAATTATCGCTCTCTTTTTCTTGTGCGAAACTTGGTAAAATGAAACTGATTAGAAATATAAATGTTGATAGTAGTTGTAAAGTTGATTTAGTTTTCATGGCTATATATTTTATAGGTTATAAGCATATATAGACTAATTTTTTGAGAATTGGTTTAATAAGAAAACAAAAATTAAATAGTTATATTAATCATTTAATTTATCTGTTTTGCTCACAATTCTTCTGATTTTAATATTCAAATATGCAAATAAGATTGTCATTAATGGACTAATAATATTGAAAAATGCGTAGGGTGCGTACGCCCACGTATCTACACCGAGAATGCGAGATTGAGTTGCTCCGCAAGTATTCCACGGAATTAGAACAGAAGTCATTGTCCCGCTGTCTTCCAAAGTACGACTTAAAAGTTCAGGTTTTAAGCCTTTATCCTGATATGTTTTTCTGAACATTCTGCCCGGAACAACCAATGCAATATATTGGTCTGATGCTGTTGTATTAAAAAATACACACGTTACAACTGTCGATGCCACAAGACTTCCGGTGCTTTTTGCATATTTTATAATTGGCTGGGTAATTCGCTTTAATAGTCCACCTGCTTCCATCATTCCACCAAAAACCATTGCCGTAAGAATTAACCAAACAGTATCAAGCATTCCGCGCATTCCTGAAGTGCTTAGTAAATCATTTACTGCTGCTTCAGTTGTTGTTAAACTAACATCGCCAAACATCGATTTCATTACCGAAAAATATGAAGCCTTCGCAAAATTGTCGCTTATCCCCGAAATTTGAATTATTATTTCAGGCTGGAAAATAACAGCAAATAGTCCACCTAGCAAAGTTCCAATAAAAAGTGCTGGAAGGGGAGGGACTTTCAAAATTATTATTGTTAAAAGAAGCACAGGAACTAGAAAAAGTAAAGGGCTAGTATTAAAAGTACCGTCGATTGCTGATTTAACATTTTCGACATTTATGTTTGCTCCCGAAAAATCGGAGCTAAAACCGATGATCAAAAATGCAATTAGTGTAATTGTCATCGATGGTATTGTTGTAAATGTCATGTACCTAATATGTGTAAACAGGTCGGTTCCTGCCATTGCAGGTGCAAGATTAGTGGTGTCGCTCAGTGGACTCATTTTATCGCCAAAATATGCACCGCTAATAATTGCTCCGGCAACAACAGCTTCGTTAATTCCAATTGCATTACCAATTCCTATCAGTGCAACTCCAATTGTTGCAATGGTCGACCACGAACTTCCTGTTGCAACACTTACAATAGCACTAACTATTACAGCCGTAAATAAAAATAGTTTCGGGCTAATTAAATCAATCCCATAATATATCATTGCCGGTACTACTCCGCTTATCATCCAGGTTCCGGCCAGCGATCCAATTAATAGTAAAATTAGTATTGAAGGCATTGCGGAACTAATTGTAGAGACAATATTATCTCTGATATTATCCCATTTATACCCGAGACGAAAAATAATAACACCTGCAATTGAAGCAGCAACTAACAGTGCAATTTGATTGGAGCCCGATAATGTATCTTCAAAAAGAAGAACATTTAGGGTTAACATGCCAATTAAAATAAGAATAGGAAATAATGCTACAAGTAGCGAAGCTTCACGTTTCATAAATATATAAGTTATCTGAAATCCAAAGTCGGATGCCCGAAGTTAATTCCCCAAATTACAAAAAATGAGTAATATTTAATAAATGAGAAAATCGCACCAAACTAATATTTTTATATTGATTTTAGTTTAAATCTGAAGTATTTAATTGAAATATGCCCGAAATGGTTTTCGTTTGACGGGTAATAATTTATTGTTTATATCTTCGTTCTCTTTTTATATTGAATGAGTATTTTATGAATATCTTTTATCTGAAATTTATTGTAATTGGTTTTTTGTTAAGTTTTAGCACTTTATTCTCTCAGGCACAACGAAGTAATGGTTTGGCTGTTGAAGGTAAAATTAGTGTGCACGAAGGTAGTGCCGAAGGTGCTATTATTCAAATGTATGAAGATGGTCGGAGGCTCGATAATTATGGAGTAGGAGCAGATGGTAAGTACAAAGTAGAATTAAATTATAACCATAAATTCGAACTTATTTTTGAAAGGGAAAATAATTTTTCACAAAAAATTGTAATCGAAACAGCAGTTCCCAACAGTGTGCTTCAATCAGATCCTAGATTTCCACCGTTCCCTATAAATATAAATTTGTTCACTGAAATACCTGGAATTGATAAGTCTTTTTCGCAAAAAACAGTACTTAAAATTTATTATAATCCCAATGTCGATAATTTTATTTCTGAACTTTATTACAACGATGCTCAAATAAGTAAGTTAATAGATCAGGCAATTATACAGTCGAAAATGATTGATAAAGAGTCAGACTATTTGTCGAAATTATCCAGATCGGAAATTGCAGAGTTACGAAAGGAGTATAATGAGTTACTTGAGCGTGCAGGAAATGAATATGGCAACGAACAGTTTTTAGCTGCTTTAGATGGATTTAAAGCTGCAAGTAAAATATTTCCCAGCGAGCAATTTCCAAAAGATAGAATTTCTGAAATTAATGATTTGCTTGGTTTAATAATGGCGGCTTCAGAATTAGATAAAGCACTGGCAGAGCGTTTTGTCGCACTAATTAAAGAAGCTGATTTATTATTTAATAAAAAGAATTATTCCGAAGCACGGATTTCGTATAACAGAGCGCTGTCCATTAAACCAACCGACAGTTATGCATTACAACAGGTTAGTTTGATAACAGAACTATTAAATTCTCAACAAGCCGAAACACTATATAATGAGTTGATAGCTCAGGGTGATAACTCTTTTAGAGAAATTTTATATAACGAAGCCATAAGTAAATACCAGAGTGCACTTCAAATTAAACCCAACGAAACGTATCCTAAAAGTAAAATTGAAGAGATTAATGGGATTTTGGCAGACCAGACAAATAATCTTAAAAAGCAGGAGAGTTACGAGCAAGCTATGTTTGAGGCTGAGAGTTTGTTTGAAAAACAGTTTTACGAAAAATCATTGGCATCATATCAAAATGCGTTAAACTATAAACCTGATGATCCTGTCGCAACTCAAAAAATTAGTGAAATTAGAGAGATAATGCACGAAATTGTCAATCGAATTCAGTATGATAAATTTGTTAAATCTGCCGATAAATCATATAAGAAAAAGTTATATGCTGAAGCACTGAATGATTATAAAGAGGCATTTGTATTATTTCCGGATGAGCCGCATCCTAAAAGTAGAATTGATGAAATAAATCAGATTTTAGATTTGAAAGAAAGTTTTGCTGACTTGGTTTATAAAGCAGACAATCAGTTTATTTCTGAAAATTTTGAAGCGTCGAAATCTCTATACAAACGAGCTTTGGAAATTCAAAATAGTGATAAACATTCAATAGAGCGTATTCGCGAGATTGATGTAATTCTGGCAACTCAGAGCGTTGATGGAAAATACAATATTCTTATAACGCAAGCCGATGAGCTTTTCGCAGAAAGTAGTTACGAAAGTGCAAAAGGCAAATATACTGAAGCATTGGGTATAAAGTCTAGGGAGAGATATCCTAAAGATAAAATTAGTGAGATCAATTCTATTTTACAACAAATTGCAAAAACCAATCAAAAATACGAGCAATCAATTGCAAAAGCCGATGGATTGTTTAAACAAAAGGATTATCAGAATGCTAAAACCACATTTGCAGATGCTGGGCAGATAAAACCGGATGAAACTTATCCGCCTGAAATGATTATTAAAATTGATGGTTTAGTTGCTGAGCAAACTCGTTTGTTAGCAGAGCAGCAAGCTGCAGAACAATCACGTTTAGCTGCTGAAACCGAAGCAGAGAATGTTCGTTTGGTTGAAGCCGCCGCTGCCGAAGCTTCTAGATTGGCTGCACTTCAAGCCGAAAAAGATAAAACCTACAGCGATGCAATTTCAAAAGCCGACAATCTATTTGATGCATCAGACTACGAAAACTCGCGTAACGAATATCGCACAGCGCTGACAATAAAACCAGAGGAAATCTATCCACAAGATCGAATTGATGAAATAGGAACTTTGCT
>DAOVTY010000308.1 GCA_030632865.1 Bacteroidota bacterium | reverse complement strand
CCGTAAGTTTTTTCCAAATATTTTGCACCTTCCTGAATAGACATGCGACCAGCAACTTCACTCATAGGTATTAACAGTGGAAGCGAACGGTCGTCTAATTCTACTGTTTCGTAAGCTAGGCAAATAGATTTATTTTCAATCATTGCATAAGTCAACTCTTTACCCGACGCAAAGTGAAAATAAGTGTATAATATTTGCCCCTCTTTAATCAGTTTGTATTCCGATTTAATTGGCTCTTTTACTTTGATAATCATCTCGGCAATTGCATACACTTCTTCAATAGTTGGAAGTATTTTTGCTCCTGCCGTAATATAATCTTCATCGGGGAAACCACTTCCAATTCCACCATTTGTCTGAACGTAAACTACGTGACCGCGTTTTACTAATTCGGCAGCGCCGGCAGGAGTTAATGCGATACGATTTTCGTTATTCTTAATCTCTTTTGGTACTCCAATAATCATTTCAGTATGAATTAAATTTATTTTTGATTGCAAAAATAGGAATGCCAAGGTTACAAAAACATGATAAAGATTAATAAATTTGACCTTTAAACAGAATTTAACTGCCATTTGATCATCAATTTATAATTTGCAAGTTAATTTTTCAATAAGATTTCAAACTGAAAAAAAACTTACAGCAATGATTTCAATCTGATACTTCTATATTTGCTTTCTTAAAAAAAAATAAAATGCCAACAGTTTCAGACAGAGGAAGAATAATGCCCGACTCGCCAATTAGAAAATTGGGACCGCTAGCCGATGAGGCAAAAGCAAAAGGGCGAAAAGTTTACCATCTTAATATTGGTCAGCCCGATTTGCCAACACCTCCAGAAGCAATAGCAGCAATAAAAAACATAGACCGAACTATATTAGAATATTCGCCAAGTGAAGGAATTCGCTCGTTCCGCGAGAAGCTTGCTAAATATTATCATAAATTCGATATTAATGTTACTGCCGACGATATTATTATTACTACAGGTGGTAGCGAAGCTGTAACTTTTGCTTTTATGAGTTGCCTCGACCCTGGCGATGAAATTATTGTACCAGAACCTGCCTATGCTAATTACGAGGCCTTTGCGATTGTTGCCGGCGCAAAAATTAAATCTGTAATATCTAATATTGAAGATGGTTTTGCACTACCAGCTATTGAGGAATTCGAAAAGTTAATCACCCCAAAAACAAAGGGGATAATGATTTGCAATCCCAATAACCCAACTGGATATTTGTACACCCAAGAAGAGATGAATAAAATCCGTGATTTAGTAAAAAAGTACGATTTGTATCTTTTTTCAGATGAAGTTTATCGCGAATTTTGTTATACCGGTGCACCATATATTTCTGCTTTTCATTTAGAAGGTATAGAACAAAATGTGGTTCTAATAGATTCGGTTTCTAAACGTTACAGCGAATGCGGATTGCGAATTGGAGCTCTTATTACAAAAAATAAAGAAGTTAGAAAGAATGTAATGAAATTTTGCCAAGCACGATTAAGTGCACCTTTAATTGGGCAAATTGCAGCAGAAGCATCATTAGATGCTGATAAAGATTACATGCTGAATAATTATAATGAATATGTAAACCGACGAAATTTTTTAATTGATGGGCTGAACCGAATCGATGGTGTTTATTCGCCAATTCCAATGGGAGCATTTTACACAGTTGCACAACTTCCGGTTGATAATTCGGATAAATTTTGTGCATGGTTGCTTTCCGATTTCGAATACGAAAATCAAACTGTTTTTATGGCTCCTGCATCTGGATTTTACACTGTTCCAAACAAAGGAGTTAATGAAGTGCGAATTGCTTATGTTCTGAAAAAAGAAGATTTGGCAGTTTGTTTGAAAATTTTGCAAGAGGCTCTAAAAGTTTATCCGGGCAGAACAATTTAAGTGTTCGTACATTTTAGGGACATTACATTGTATAAATAAAAACTATAATTTTGCTGATATATTTTAAAAAGAAAATCCGAGTTGAATATTCAACTCGGATTTTCTTTTTAAAATAAACTGGGTAACACCACATTGCAAGTCTAATATTCGCCCTTCTTATGTATTAAGAAAGAATTAAATGCAATATTTATTTCAAATTCTTAATTCGTTCCATTGCCTCAATAACATTTTCTCTATCAGCGAAAGCAGAGAAACGAAAATATCCTTCGCCGGCAGGACCAAAACCAGAGCCCGGAGTTCCAACAACATTAGCTTCACTTAAAACCTTATCGAAAAATTCCCAAGATGTTGCATTGTCTTTTGTCTTTACCCAAATATATGGTGCATTTACCCCGCCCACAACTTCGTAACCAATTGCCGCCATACTTTCGCGCATTATCTTTGCATTTTCGAGGTAGTAAGTAATAGTTTCTGCTACCTCTTTTTTACCCTCTTCGGTGTAAGTTGCTGCTGCAGCTTTTTGTACAGGGTACGACACTCCGTTGAATTTAGTAGATTGGCGACGATTCCATAAAGCTTTTACAGAATGAGGGTTTCCTGCTTTATCGTATGCAACCAACTCATCAGGAATAACAGTAATCGCACAGCGCGTACCAGTAAATCCTGCAGTTTTAGAAAAACTTCGAAATTCAATTGCTACTTTTTTAGCTCCGTCAATTTCAAAAATAGAATGAGGAATTCCCTCCTCTGTAATAAATGCTTCATAAGCTGCATCATACAAAATAATGCTTTTATTTTCTGTTGCATAATCAACCCATTTTTTCAACTCCTCTTTTGTTGCTACCGTGCCGGTTGGATTGTTTGGATAGCACAAGAAAATAAGATCTGGAGTTTCTACAGGAAAATCGGGAATGAAACTATTTTCTTCGGTGCAAGGCATATAAATTATACCGTCGTAATGTCCGTTTGCTTTACAACTTCCAGTTTTTCCGGCCATAACAGTTGTATCAACATAAACGGGGTAACTGGGATCACAAACCGCAATTTTATTATCGTTACCAAAAATATCTTGAATGTTTCCTGTATCGCATTTCGAACCATCAGACACAAAGATCTCATCAGCAGAAATATTAATTCCCTTTTCGTTGT
>DAOVTY010000130.1 GCA_030632865.1 Bacteroidota bacterium | reverse complement strand
TGAATAGTTAATACCTCTACTTCGTTAATTTTCCAGATTAAAGTATTGCCAGTTTTTTCTACAGTAAATATATACGATTTATCTTTTTTGAGATTTGAAATATCGAGCCCCGTGGAAATAACCTTTCCATTCTCTGTTAAAGTTGAAATCCCGAGCTGATTTTTAGTGCCCATTTCAACCAAATTAACTCTTGGAGTACTATTTTCTCCTGCAAGATAAAAGGAGCTAACTACCTGTTTTGTTGGGCAAAACTTAATTTTTGCTTCAAAAATACCATCCTCTTGCCAATAAGTTTTATTAGTTGAAATCAGGTCTGAAGTATAATCGAACTCTGCAGGAACAAAACCGGCATGCATTTGCCAAACTTTACCGGCTCTATTTTCTTTTTTTACTGAGAGTGTAAGTTTTCCCCCTGTTTTAACATTTTCGCCATTTGAAAAAACATGCAAATCACCAGGCATAGAATAGTTATCTCCCAATAATTTTTCTGCAATAAAACTAACGTTCGACCATTTCTCTGTATCTATTTTAGATGAAGAAAAGTTATCTTCAAAAGTCAATTCCCAGATTTTTAAAAAATCAAAATCTGAAGTTCCTTTATATTTAAAGTATTTTACTATATGTGGCAACTTTTTCATTTTTAAAAACTCCTGTTGCTTTATAAATTCTTCAGATTTCTCCCATTTTTTCTTATCCTCTAAATATACTTTTCTATCAGTAAACTCGCGAGATTTAGTAATTTCTTCTAACTCGTAATACCTTTTTAAATCGAACGAATCTTTAATATCTAAATAGTTTTTTAATAGCGATGATTTTTCAAATTTCAACACAAACCTAACATCACCATCGGATGCTAATTGCTTATATTTTTGTTGCTTTTTATACGTTTCACTTTTTTCAAATTTCTTTTTATCCTTTAAAAGTGCTTCCTGTTTTCTGTACTCTTCACTTTCAACATAAGCTTTTAATTCGTTATATTTTTTTAAATTATGGCTATCAACTGTTTCGCGATATAACTTTAATATTTTAGATTTTTCGTATCTAAAATATGTTTTAATTTCCGGGTCGCGCTTCAATGCTTTACACTCTTTTCGTTTCTGTTTATCTTTATCCGGAGCATTTCTTAAAGTCACAAATTCTTTTAGTTTTTCAGAGCTTGCAAATGTCTCGTGCTGTTTTAACTTAACCGAATCGTTTAACTCTAAATATGCTTTTATTCCCGCTGATTTGCCTAACTTCCTATATTCTAACCAGTGTTTCTCTTCAGTAGAACCTTTAAAAACATTAGATTTTATCTCTTTTTTCTCCCTCTCAAACTCGCCATCTTTTATAAACTCCAATAATTCATAGTAATCGTTTAAAGTATCTGAATCTTTTAAATCATCAAATCTTTTCAAATCGGCTGAGTCGGCAACTCTAAAATACTTTTTAATTTTAGAGTTTTTACTTAACCCACTTAACTCCTTCAATTGTTTAAACTCGCGACTTCCTTTAAATTTCAAAGCTTCAATTTCAGCTTTTTTATTTTTGAACTCTTCAGAATTCACCCATGTTTCAAGTTTTAAATACTTCTCAAGTTCATCTGATTTTTCTACTTTTTGAAATTCATCAAAATCTACACGTAGTTTTTCACGCTGATTCTCAATGATTTCAACCGTTTTTATTTTACCAAAAAGTTGTAATGAGAAAATTTTGAAAGACATAAATCTGATTTTAGTATTATATTGATTCTCAAAAATAAAAATTAAACCCGTTATATTCTAAAGAATCTTAATGAATTAAAACAAAGTAATTAACCATACTTATAAACACTCCACCGTTAGATGCTATTTTGAACAATTCGAGAATTTGATTTTTAGAGTTTTAAACAAATTGCAACTCATATCTAATTTTTCAGCTCTTAACTGTTTATATGTTTTTACTTTCATCATTGGCTTTTCCTCTTATTTTAAATAGTTTTGGGCAATACCGAATTAAAAATCTATGATTAAACATTCAGAACTTATACTAAATAGTGATGGGTCCATTTTTCATCTACATTTAAAACCGGAACATATTTCGGCTCAAATAATTTTAGTTGGCGATCCTGATCGGGTCGATACCATTTCGTCACATTTCAGTAAAATTGAATTCACCGTTCAAAATCGCGAGTTTAAAACTACAACCGGTTGGTATAATAACAAAAAACTAACAGTAATTTCTACCGGAATTGGCACCGATAATATAGATATTGTTTTAAATGAATTGGATGCACTTGCAAATATAGACCTTGAAACGAGAGAAATAAAGGATAATAAAACCACGTTAAATATTGTTCGTATTGGTACTTCAGGTGGGTTACAAACCAATTTACCTGTTAACTCTTTTGTAGTTTCGAAAAAATCTATTGGTTTCGACGGAATGTTGAATTACTACGCGAATAGAGAAAATGTTTGCGATTTACCATTCGAAAAAGCTTTTAAGAAATATACTAACTGGAAAGACTCATTGCCCACACCTTACGTTGTTGATGCATCTGAAAAATTACTATCGATATTTAATGATGCAGAATTTACAAAAGGAGTAACAATCTCTGCGCCCGGATTTTATGGACCACAGGGCAGAGTGCTTCGTTTACAACTTGCAATGCCTGAGTTAAACAGACTGGTTGAAGAGTTTACTTATGACAATCTTAAAATTACAAATTTTGAAATGGAGTGCTCTGCAATATACGGGCTTTCGAAAATGCTCGGGCACGAAGCTCTAACGGTTTGCCTTATAATTGCAAACCGCGTAACACTTACGGCCAACGAAAATTATCGTAACGAAATGAAGCGATTAATTAAAATTATGCTAGACCGATTAACAAATTAATTTTATATGGAAAGAAGCAAGCTTAACGCACTAATTAATTTACTCGACGACCCTGACACAACTATTTATGAATTGGTTGAAAAAGAGCTTTTGAAAGAAAGTAACGACATAATTCCCATGTTAGAGAAAAAATGGGAAACCAGTTTTGAGAGTAGTTCTCAGGAGCGAATTGAGAATTTAATTCAAAGTTTGCAATTTAAAGAGACATATAAAAAGCTTAAAACATGGATTAATTCAAGTTTTATTGAGCGAGATTTATTCACCGGTTTTTGGATTATTGATCAGTTTCAATACCCCGACTTAAATTTGTTAAATATTAAGTTGAAAATTGAAAATATCAGAAAGCAAATCTGGTTGGAGCTAAATAATTCTCTGACTTCGTTGGAAAAAATAACTATTCTAAATCATTTCCTTTTTAACATAAATGGTTTTGCAATTAATCACAGCAACAAAAATTCGTCGCAAAATTGCTTTCTTAGTCAAATTTTAGACTCTAAAAAAGGTAATTCAGTTTCGTTAAGTGTATTATACACCATTTTAGCACGTAAATTAGACCTTCCTGCATACTTTATTGATTTTCCTAAAAACCCGCTTATAGCTATTGTAGATCCAGAACTAGCCAGAAAAGTACATGGAGATTCGTTAGACTCGGATGTTCTGTTTTATATAAATCCTTCGCATAAAGGTGCAATTACCAGTATTAAAGAGATTGAATATCATTTACAAAAAAATGAGTTTCAACCTATACACGATTTTACTGAGCCAAAATCGGATATTCTATTTATTCAAAGGCTTTTAGAATCGCTTGAAGAGTCGTTTAAATCACTTGGAATGGTTGAAAAAGAGGAACAAATTCAACAAATGCTGCAACTTTTCGACGAATGAATTAAACCATAAATTAATTTCAATTACATTCAAAAAAAAAGCCATCTCTTTGCATTTAACAAAAAGGTGGCTTTTTAATATTTAACTAAATACTAACTTTACTTAGCGTAGCTCACTGCTCGTGTTTCTCTAATTACAGTAATTTTAATCTGCCCCGGATACGTCATTTCATCCTGAATACGTTTTGAAATATCGTATGATAGTTGTTCTGTATCCTGGTCGCTCAATTTATCAGCTCCCACAATAACCCGCAACTCACGTCCTGCCTGAATTGCATAAGTTTTCACAACTCCAGGATATGAGAGTGCCAAATCTTCAAGATCTTTCAATCGTTTAATATACGATTCAACAATTTCACGGCGAGCTCCTGGTCTTGCGCCAGAAATAGCATCACAAACCTGAACAATTGGAGCTATCAAAGTTTGCATCTCAACTTCATCGTGGTGAGCACCAATTGCATTGCAAATATCTGGCTTCTCTTTGTATTTTTCAGCCAATTTCATACCAAGAATAGCGTGTGGCAATTCCGGCTCATCGTCAGGCACTTTCCCAATATCATGTAATAGTCCGGCACGTTTCGCTTTTTTCGGATTCAATCCTAATTCCGATGCCATTGTAGCACACAAATTAGCAACTTCTCGCGAGTGCTGCAACAAGTTTTGTCCGTACGACGAACGATATTTCATTTTACCAATTAAACGAATTAACTCAGGATGTAAACCATGAATCCCCAAATCTATTGTTGTTCGTTTACCTGTTTCAATAATCTCTTCCTCTATCTGTTTTTTTACTTTTCGAACAACTTCCTCAATACGAGCCGGGTGAATTCTACCATCTGTAACAAGTTGGTGCAACGCTAATCGTGCAATTTCGCGACGAACAGGATCGAAAGCAGATAGTACAATTGCTTCAGGAGTATCATCCACAACAATTTCAACTCCTGTAGAAGCTTCTAAGGCACGAATATTACGTCCTTCTCTACCAATAATTCGTCCTTTAATTTCATCACTTTCAATGTGGAAAATTGTAACTGCATTTTCAACAGCAGTCTCTGTAGCAACTCTCTGAATCGACTTAACAATAACCTTTTTAGCTTCTTTATTAGCGGTCTGCTTTGCCTCCTCCATTATTTCGTTTATATACGAAATAGCTTCTGTTTTAGCTTCGTCTTGTAGCGATTGCACCAATTGAGCTTTTGCATCATCGGCAGAAAGACCGGAAATTTGCTCAAGTTTTTCGAGATGTTGACGATGTAGCTTATCCAGTTCTTCACTTTTGCCTTCAACTCTTTGTAGTTGAACATCTAAATTCTCGCGGATTGCATCAACTTCTTTGCGAGTTAACTCAAAATCTCTCGATTTTTTATTTAGCTCATCTCTTCGTTGATTCAAATTGCTTTCTCGCTGTTTACTTTTGTTTTCTATATTCAAAAGGCTTGCATTTTTCTCATTAATATGCCTTTCATGATCAGATTTCATTTGCAAGAATTTTTCTTTTGCCTGCAAAATTTTCTCTTTTTTAATAACTTCAGCCTCCGAAATGCCCTCTGATACTATTCTCTTTCTTTTCGCCATAAGAGCTTTCTCCCATATAAAATAGGCCAAAGCACCGCCAACGAAAAAACCTGCCGCAATGCCAAGTATTATTTCTGTACTCATTTTTTCTGTTTTAATTATTTATAAATAAAGCCCGTATAAAAACTAAATCAATATTTTTGAAATAGTTCTAATACGGGCTTTGCTAAATATACTCTCCGACTCTATTTTATATTTTTCTCTTTCAAGAAATCAGAAATATCGTCGTTTAAATCTTTCAATTCATCAATGAAAAAAGAATTATCATTGCGATTTTGCAATTCTGTATTGCTTAGTGCAATCTGAAAAGCTGTCATCGCCAAAATATTTTGAGATTCCTGTTCACCAAACAATTTTTTAAATTTATTAATTGTTTCGTTAACCATTTTTGCAGCCAATCGGTATCTCTCTTCATCTTCACGATCAATGTCTAACGGAAAAATCCGTCCATCAATCTTAATATTTATGCTAAGTTTTTTATTTTCCACCTGCCATTACTTATTTAGTAATGCGATACATTTATCAATTTCCCGTACTAATTTATTTATTTTCTGTTTAGCTTCCCTGTTTTCATCGACACCCGATAAAAGTTGGGTTGCTATTTTCAGTTGCTCATTTTTACGACTCAATTCCAATTTTTCCTCCTCTAATAATTTAATATCTAAATTCAATCCTAACACTCTATTTTCAAACGATTTTATTTGGTCTTCCAGAATACTAAAATCCTTAAATAATCGCTGCGTATTAGCTTTTAAATTGTCAAGAAGCAATTTGTCTTCATTGGTCATTTTAGCTGCATTTCGCTGACAAAGTTAATATTTTTACCCTATTGTAAAAGTAAATTGACTTTATTGGGTTTAAATATTGCTAACACTCTCCTGTTAAGATTGTGGAAAAGATTAGATTTGCAATCTTTTTAGTACAGTTTAAAGTGAATAACAATTTTATGCGAATGAATAAATTTATTATCCTTTTTTTTGTTTTTTACTCAGTAATTTCATTTGGGCAAAATGATTATTATTCAAGTCCTGTAAAAATTCCCATGTTATTAAGTGGTAATTTTGCTGAATTAAGAAGTAATCATTTTCATTCGGGTATCGATATAAAAACGCAAGGAGTAACTGGCTTTCCAATTCATTCTGCTGCCGATGGTTTTATATCTAGAATTGTTGTTTCGCCAACCGGATACGGAAATGCATTATATATTAAGCACCCAAACGGAACAACAACCGTTTACGGACATTTACAAAGCTTTAGAAAAGACATTGCTGAATATATTAAGGAAAAACAGTATTTGAAAAAATCTTTTAAAGTTGATTTGCAGGTTTCGACGGAAAAATTTAAAGTTAAAAAAGAGGAAGTTATTGCTAAAAGTGGAAACAGCGGCTCTTCTGGCGGACCACATTTACACTTCGAAATTAGAGATACTAAAACAGAGAAACCGCTAAATCCTTTAAAATATAATTTTGATATAAAAGATAGTATTCCGCCCAAAATACTATCGTTAATGATTACACCTATATCTGATGATTCGTACGTTATAGACGATACTCGCAAAAGACGATTCCAAATAGTTTTTTATGATGGAAAATATCATATAAAAAATAATCCTGCGGTTCCTGTTTTTGGTGAAATTGGGTTTGCTATTGAAACTAATGACTATTTAAATGGCTCGTGGAATAAATGTGGAATATATTCTCTACAACTTACCGTTGACGATGAGTTGTATTTCTCTCATCAACTCGACAAGTTCTCTTTTGCTGAAAGCAGGTATATAAATAGTTTTATTGATTACGAAACTTATATCAACTTAAATCGGCGTTTTCAAAAGACATGGGTTGAATCTGGAAATAAATTAAGCACCTATAATTATGTGAAAGAGAAAGGATCTTTTAAAGCATACCGAAATGGCATTCATAATATCCAAATTATGCTGAAAGACACATACGGGAATAGTTCGGTCCTGGAATTTAGAATTGAATCCAAACCAAATAAAATTGAAAAACCTGAGAAAATTTTTATTGAGGAATTTAAATATTACGCTGACAACAAATTTAATAAAGACAATATTCAACTAAAAATACCAAATGGTGCACTGTACAAAAACCTTAAATTTAATTACAAAACATTGCCGGTTGCTCCAGGTTATTATTCCGAAATACATGTTATTCACGAAAATACTGTTCCTCTACACAAAAGTGTGAGAGTGAAAATTAAGGCAAAAAATTTACCTCGCGAGCTACAATCGAAAGCATTATTAGTTACTATCGACGATATGACCGGAAAATTTTGGTCGGCAGGCGGAAAATTTGAGGATGGTTGGATAATTTCGAATATTAGAGCATTTGGACATTATGCTGTAAAAATTGACACAATTCCTCCAATTATAAAACCACTGAGTATTAAACCAAATAGCACATTAACTGAATCGACCCAAATTAGATTTCAGATTTCGGATGATTTGGCGGGAATAGATAAAATAGAAGGTATATTAGATGGTAAATGGGCTTTATTCGAATACGATCCAAAAAAAAATATGATTACACATAAATTTGATAAAAGCCGTTTTATTTTCGATAGAAAACATCAATTACTACTAAAAATTACTGATTATAAAGGAAACAATAATACTTATGAAGCAACTTTTTATAAATAGTTGTAGAAACGAAAGAATGAAGTTTTATATTCTATAAATAATATACCATGTCGGAAAAAATTAAACTACCAATAAAAGTAATTGGCGCAATGTCGGGAACATCGTTGGATGGACTGGATATTGCCGCAATTGAATTTAATTATAAGAATAATAAATGGAGTTTTGAAATAATGGAAGCAGAAACAATCTCATATTCTGAAAATTGGTTACAAAAATTACAGAATGCGCCTTTTATTTCTGGCGAAAAATTAACAGAACTACATTCGGAGTACGGCAAATACACCGGAGAAAAAATAAATAAATTCATAAAAAAAAGCGGTTTTACACC
Source organism: Bacteroidota bacterium (assembly GCA_030632865.1). Taxonomy (GTDB): domain Bacteria; phylum Bacteroidota; class Bacteroidia; order Bacteroidales; family Prolixibacteraceae; genus Draconibacterium. The sequence continues at coordinate 126 of DAOVTY010000130.1, read as the reverse complement.
TAATTTAATTGCTTCACATGGTCACACAATTTTTCATCAACCCGATAAACATTTTACATTACAAATTGGGAATGGAGCAGAAATAGCTGCAATTACAAAAACTACTACCGTTGCCGATTTCAGAAC
>DAOVTY010000248.1 GCA_030632865.1 Bacteroidota bacterium | reverse complement strand
TTTCCTTTCTACCAAAACTTTATCGAAAATATCTAAAGTTTTTTTATAACTCCGAATATCAAAAATCTAAAATTCTAATATCCAGAATCAGGTAATAACCACAACCAATATTGTAACGAACTTCGCTGTTAAAGCGGGTGCAAAAGTAAACACTCAATCCAATTATACAAACTCTTTTGTAACCATTTTATGGAAAATTAAAACATAATTACACAACACCCTGGAATACAGATAAATCCACAATCCAACAAACTTGCCTTAATGTTAAAAGAATATTAAACGGACAGGATAATAAGCTTTAAGTATAAAACTAATTAATAGGGAATAGTCAGCACATTGATTATTCTATGATTTTCAATATTGAAAATTAGAATAAAAGAGACCTTATATAAACATACCTGTTCTGTTAAAAAATGGGACTTGTTCAGAATTAAAATAAAAAGATGAATAAAAATCAAATTACACTATATTATATATTACATAAAAAGTTTAAATTTGTCTCTCAAAATAAATATATAAAACTGTGTCAAAAAATCTGGTAATTATACCCACCTACAACGAGAAAGAGAATGTCGAGAAAATGATTCGCAAAGTTTTTTCGCTTAAAACGTCATTTCAACTTTTAATTGTTGAAGACAACTCGCCTGACGGAACAGCGGAAATAGTAAAAACATTGCAAAAAGAGTTCCCGGAGAAGCTTCACATACACGAACGCAAAGGAAAACTGGGCTTGGGGACAGCATACATTGCTGGCTTTAGATGGGCTTTGGAACGCGACTACGAATTTATTTTTGAAATGGATTGCGACTTTTCACATAACCCCGACGATCTCGAAAAACTATTTGAAGCAGCCACTAGTGGTGCTGATATTGCAATTGGCTCGCGTTATATTTCTGGAATTAACGTTGTAAACTGGCCACTGGCAAGAGTCTTAATGTCGTATTTTGCATCGATGTATGTTAGAATTATTACAGGCATGAAAATAATGGATACTACTGCCGGATTCAAATGTTACAGACGAAAAGTACTTGAGACAATAGATTTCAGCGAAATAAAATTAGTTGGTTATGGGTTTCAGGTTGAGATGAAATTTACCGCATATAAATTTGGATTTAACATTGTTGAAGTACCTATTATTTTTGTGGATAGATTGGAAGGAACATCGAAAATGAGTGGAGGTATATTTAATGAGGCACTTTGGGGAGTGCTAAAAATGAAAATGCGAAGTTGGTCTAGAAAATATGAAATGCCAAATTAATAATTACAAAAGCCAGAAAAAAATTGGGTCCAACATAAAACTAATAATAGAAGGTTGCTAATTGCAGCCTTTTTTTATTCAAAAGAAAAACATTAACCACACAATTACGTAACTTTGTAAAACAAACTGATAGCGAAAGAAAAATGAAGACACTTATTAAGGATGCTACAATTATAAATGAGGGACTTAGGTTTCAAGGAAGCGTTTTAATAGACAATAAAAAAATTGAAAAAATTTTCCCACACATTCTTCCTACAGATTTTGATTTAAGTGAAATTGAAGTAGTTAATGCAGAAGGTCTTTATTTAATACCTGGGGTAATTGATGATCAAGTTCATTTTAGAGAACCAGGACTTACGCATAAAGGAGAAATAGCAACAGAAAGCAGGGCTGCCATTGCCGGCGGAATAACTACTTTTATGGAAATGCCGAACACTAATCCGCAAGCAGTAACTCAAGAGATACTTGAAGATAAGTACCAGAGAGCAGCAGAAGTTTCGGCAACAAATTATTCGTTTTACATGGGTGCAACTAATAGTAATTTGGATGAAGTATTAAAAACCGACCCCTCAAAGGTTTGTGGGATTAAAGTTTTTATGGGTTCATCAACCGGGAATATGTTGGTTGACGACGAAAAAGTTCTTTCCGATATTTTCAAGAATGCTCCAACGTTAGTTGCTACTCATTGCGAAGATGAAACCACAATTCAGAAAAACGTAGAAATTGCCCGTGCAAGATATGGCGAAAACGTGCCAATATCGAGGCATGCCCACATAAGAAGCGACGAGGCTTGTTACATTTCATCGTCGAAAGCAGTTGAACTGGCTTCTAAATTCGATACTCGCTTGCATATTCTGCATCTTTCTTCGGCAAAAGAGATGAATCTATTTTCGGCGGGCAAAGTGGCTGAAAAGAATATTACTGCCGAAGTTTGCGTTCATCATCTTTGGTTCGACGAGCGCGACTATATTAAACATGGCACAAGAATCAAATGGAACCCTTCGATAAAATCTGCAAAAGATAAGGAGGCTCTTTGGGAAGCTTTGCTTTCTGATAAAATAGACGTAATTGCAACCGACCACGCACCACACACACTCGACGAAAAAAACAATACATATTTTAAAGCTCCGTCAGGCGGGCCACTTGTTCAGCACTCGTTAGTTGCAATGCTAGAAATGAGTAAAAAAGGTTTTATAAGAATAGAAAAAGTTATTCAGAAAATGTGCCATGCCCCTGCCGATTTATTCAGAATTGAAAAACGTGGTTACATTCGCGAAGGATATTTTGCCGATCTTGTTTTAATAGATCCAGACAAAAGCTGGATGGTTTCTCCCGAAAATATTCTTTATAAATGTGGTTGGTCGACATTTGAAGGAACTGAGTTTTCGAATAAAATTGTATCTACTTTTATTAATGGAAAAAAGATTTTTAACGATGATACAATTTCGGAAACTTATAATAGTTCACGAGTTACATTCAGTATTTAGTCGGTACAATTACTTATTCTATAGTTTCAATAAAACGTGTTAATACTTTTATTAAAAGAGAATTGGATATTTTGTATTCCATAAAAACCTTAAAAAAAGGATGATTTCAAAAAATAGAAATCATCCTTTTTTATTAACCAAAACTGCTTTAATTTATGCTTTTACCTGAATATTTTCTTTGGGCAAATTACCTGTCCATTTTCTAATTCTGTAATTAATGCGGATAGTTAACATGTACATTACAGGTGATATTAACAAAGTTAGAAAGGTTGCAAATGTTAATCCAAAAATTACTGTCCAGGACATTGGTCCCCAAAATGCTACACTTTCGCCACCCAACGAAAAGTTCGGATCGAAGTGAGTATAAAGTCCAAAAAAGTCGAAATTAAAACCAACTGCCAGTGGTAATAATCCGAGTACCGTTGTAATTGCAGTAAGCAGAACCGGGCGCAAACGGGTTCGTCCGGCTTCAACCAAAGTTTCAATTTGTATGTTAACGGGTAAAAATGCATCTTCAGATAATCCCAGCTCTTCGCGTTTTCGTTTTCGCAGTAAGTCTATATAATCGATTAATACAATACCGTTATTTACCACAATCCCGGCAAGCGAAATTATACCCAGACCGGTCATGATTACCACAAACTCCATATTGAAAATTATGAGACCAAGAAAAACACCGATAGTACTAAAAATAACAGTTGCAATAATTATTGCCGGACGGATAAACGAATTGAACTGCGTAACCAAAATCAGCATTATTGAAGCCACAGCAATTAATAGTGCAAATATTAGAAATTCGCTGCTTTCGGCTTGCTCTTGTTGTTCGCCGGTAAATTCATAGCTATAACCTTTTGGCATTTCATAATCGGCAAGTAACTGCCTGATTCGTGCGTTTATAAGGTTTGCATTTGCTCCCTCAACAATTCCTGAGGAGATAGTAATTACGCGTTTATTATCAACCCTGCTAATTTTATCGTAAGTAGTAGAGTACTCGAAACTTGCCACTGCCGATATCGGTATTTTAGTGCCTTTTGGTACCCCTTCCAAATTAACCAGGATATTTTGGTTCATAAGTGTAGAAACATCGTTACGATATTTCTCTTCTAACCGAATAAAGATATCGTGTTCATCTTCGCCATCTTTAAACTTGCCAGCCTCGTAACCAAATAGTGAGTTACGAAATGCCATTGCAACCTGCTGAGTGGAAAGGTTGTTTAACCGTGCTCTTTCGCGGTCTATTTTTACCAACATTTCGGGCTGATTAACATTAATATTCAGTTTTAACTCATCAACTCCCTGAATATCGTCATCCTCAATAATCTGGATAAAATCATCGGTAATGCGAATCAATTCATCAAATTCATCGCCCGAAATATCAATATTAACCGCGGCACCGGTTGGCGGTCCCATATCATCTTTTTCCACATAAATTTTAGCACCAACAAATCCATCGAGATTTTCGGTAATTTGCTGCATTACCAAAGCGGTATTTACGTCATCACGAAATTTATACTCAACAAACGAAATAGTCGTCAGCGATTTATTGGGGCTTGTTACTTGTTCGAATGACCCTCCTTTACCGGATCCAACATTTGTTGTTACCGACTTTACAGCTTGTTTTACAGGTGCAATAGTTTCGTTTATAATTCTTTCAACTTCGTACGAAACTTCATCTGTTTTTTCGATTGAAGTACCAATTGGCAATTCCATTGTAACATAAATAGAC
>DAOVTY010000327.1 GCA_030632865.1 Bacteroidota bacterium | reverse complement strand
GTAAAACTTTTTATGTTTCATTTGCTGTAAATTTTATTTATTTATTTATTTAGCTGTAAGCTTCTAGCCACGAGCTTTGAGCTAATGGCTTTTATAAAATTTTATGTATTCAAGATAACCGAAGTTATCAAGCATGAGAAGAGTTTGGATTGAATTCGTACTTAGTAAATTGTTTCTAAGTTATTTTCGAGGTTTTGGCAGCCTTGCTGCCGCTCGGAGGTTGCTGTTTGTTTTTTAATTAAGGGGTGTACTCATATTTATTTAAGATTAAAATTTAATGATACCCGCAATGTAGAAAAATAATGCGTTGGTTTTATAGAACTGGTATGTTGTTAAACATTTGTGCAAATCCGCAGTGTGGCTTTAAGTCGTCTCTTGCTGTTGCAATCATAAAACAGGTAAACAACTAAAGGCTCGTAGCTAGTGGCTTATTAGGCCCAAACCAATTCCAGAATACTTTCTAACCACTTTGCATCAACATCAGAAAACGAACCTTTTTGCGAACTGTCTATATCTAAAACACCAATAATCTCACCTTCAATATTTTTAAACGGAATAACAATTTCGGAGTTGGAACGCGAATCGCACGCAATGTGCTCTGGGAAATTATGCACATCTTCAATAATAACAGTCTCCTTTTTGTTGAAAGCAGCCCAGCAAGCACCTTTATCTTTTTCTAAAATCTGACAAGCTACCGGCCCCTGATATATATTTACGGTCATTTCTCCTTTTTCTATCAGATAAAAACCCGTCCAAAAAAAATAATCTAATTTATGATGTAGCACTGCAATAATTGTAGCCATGCGAGCTGATGAACTATTACTTTTTAAAACCAGTTCACTTAATTGTTTATGTATTCGGCTATATCTTCCCTCTTTTTTGTTCTCTTCCATTTGTCTAATATAATGTCTGCAATTTTTATCTTCCGTCTTTTTTATAGCACGAATAAACAAAAAATCATTAATTTCAACCTCATTAATTTATAAAAATCAAAAAATATGGAAAAAATTGTAACCGACCCAGATGAAAAGCAATGGGGAATGTTCACTCATCTGTCTGCTTTAGTTGGATTAATAGGAATTCCATTTGGAAGTATTGTTGGCCCGCTAATTATTTATTTGATAAAAAAGGATGAGTATGAATTTGTTGCAGAACAAGGGAAAAATGTACTTAATTTTCAGATTACATGGTCTATTATTTTTATAATTTCTGCAATATTAATAATTGTAGGTATTGGTGTAGTAATGCTAATTGGTTTTGGAATTGCTTGGTTGGTTTTAGTGATTGTAGGCACTGTGGCTGCAAATAAGGGCGAGTCTTATCAATATCCGTTAACTTATAAATTTTTGAATTAGTATTTTTTACACTTATTAAAAAATGGATTTCTGCTAAATTGTTTATGCAGAAGTCCATTTTTTTTTGTTCATTAAAAAAACATAAGAATCATTATTAATTTATATTTTTGCAGCCTGATAAAAAATTGTAAATAATGGCACAAAAACCTTCTATTCCAAAAGGAACACGCGATTTTTCACCCATTGAAATGGTGAAAAGGAACTATATTTTTAATACAATTAAAGAGGTATTTCGCTTGTATGGATTTCAACCTATTGAAACTCCGGCAATGGAAAATTTATCGACATTAATGGGTAAATATGGAGAAGAGGGAGATAAATTGCTATTTAAAATTTTAAATTCGGGAGATTTTATTTCAAAAGTTTCTGAGGAGGTTTATACCGAAAAAAATTCAAATAAACTTACCACAAAAATATCGGAAAAAGGTTTGAGGTATGATTTAACAGTGCCATTTGCACGTTATGTTGTGCAAAATCGTAACGATATTACATTCCCGTTTAAACGATACCAAATACAACCTGTTTGGCGTGCCGATCGTCCACAAAAAGGACGATATCGCGAGTTTTACCAGTGTGATGTTGATGTAATTGGAAGTAATAGTTTGTTGAACGAAGCTGAGTTGGTACAGATTATTGATGATATTTTTAAGCTGTTGCAAATTAATACCGTGGTTAAAATTAATAACCGTAAAATACTCGCCGGAATTGCAGAAACCATTGGCGAAGCGGATCGGATAATTGATATTACAGTTGCCATCGATAAATTGGATAAAATTGGTTTGGAGAAAGTAAATGCAGAGTTAATTGGAAAAGGTATTCCTGAAACTGCTGTAGAAAAATTACAACCCATTTTGGAGTTAAAGGGATCAACTTCGGAAAAGCTATCGCAAATAGAAAAGGTAATTGGCGAAACCGAAGTTGGTGCAAAAGGTATTTCTGAAATGAAAATACTGTTTGAATACCTTAGCAAATTCAATTTAAAAACTGAAGTAGAATTGGATTTAACTTTAGCACGTGGGTTGAATTATTATACAGGAGCAATATTTGAAGTAAAAGCGAAAGATGCTCAAATTGGTAGTATTTGCGGAGGTGGCAGGTACGACGATTTAACTGGGATATTTGGAATGCCAAATGTTTCGGGTGTTGGAGTTTCTTTTGGTGCTGAGCGTATTTACGATGTTTTGGTTCAGCAAGATTTGTTTCCTAAAGCATCGTTGGAAACCACAAAAGTAATG
>DAOVTY010000319.1 GCA_030632865.1 Bacteroidota bacterium | reverse complement strand
TATGATTAGTCGTCAGATAAATTAGGATGATTAACGGTGAATATCTTTTTTTGCAGTCAGCTTTAGCCAACTTTCTCACTTCGTAAATATGGTAATAGAAAAAAATAAATCGTGCGAAAGCCCATATCTCTATATTTGAAACTATGCTTTAAATTATTAATTTTGCATTTGAAAAATTAGTAAAAATAAATTAATCATTCCTAAATATTCAAAAAGATGAAGGTTTTAGATTATGTTAAGTCCGGTGTTGTAACCGGCGACGATGTTCAAAAATTATTTGATGTCGCAAAGCAAAATGGATTTGCTCTTCCTGCTGTTAATGTTGTAGGATCAAATACCATCAATGGTGTATTGGAGGCGGCTAAGGTCGTTAATTCTCCAATAATGATTCAATTCTCTAACGGAGGTGCTGCTTTTAATGCCGGTAAAGGTTTACCGAACGAAGCACAGAAGGCGGCTATCTTAGGAGCGGTTTCTGGTGCGCAGCATGTTCACAACATGGCAGAAGCTTATGGTGTTCCGGTGATTCTCCATACCGATCATGCGGCAAAAAAACTGCTCCCGTGGATTGACGGACTTCTTGATGAAGGCGAAAAACACTTTGAAAAGCACGGAAAACCCTTGTTCAGCTCTCACATGCTTGATTTATCGGAAGAGCCTATTGAGGAAAATATTGCTATCTGCAAAAAATACCTCGAGAGAATGAGCAAAATAGGTATGACCCTCGAAATTGAACTCGGTGTAACCGGTGGCGAAGAAGATGGTGTTGATAATACCGAACTTGACAATGCTTTGCTTTATACACAGCCCGAAGAAGTTGCTTATGCTTATGAAGAACTAAGTAAGGTAAGTGATAAATTTACTATCGCAGCAGCCTTTTGTAACGTGCATGGCGTTTATAAGCCCGGTAATGTAAAACTTACTCCTTCTATCCTGAAAAATTCACAGGAGTTTATCCAGAAAAAATTCGACACAAAAGAAAAACCTGTTGATTTTGTATTTCATGGTGGTTCTGGTTCTACCCGCGAAGAAATCCGCGAAGCAATTGGCTACGGAGTCATTAAGATGAACATTGATACCGATACACAGTGGGCATTTTGGGATGGTATTCGTACTTACGAAGCTAAAAATCACGACTATCTGCAAGGTCAAATCGGAAATCCTGACGGAGACGACAAACCAAACAAGAAAAAATACGATCCACGCGTATGGTTGCGCGAAGGCGAAAAATCGTTGGTTGAACGTCTAAAAATAGCTTTCGAAGATCTTAATGCTATTGACAGAAACTGATTACACTCAATTGATAATTGAACAAATGGTTCGTGCAATTTCTATACTAACTGATTTTGCACGGACTATTGCCAAATATCAGCAGCACATATCAAACATACTGAAAGAGGGCGAGTTAGAGCAAAATTCAGTTGTTAAGGATTACTTAAGAACTGCATCGGACGGCAAAGAATATTCACAATATAAAATTATACAAACCAGAGTAAGCAATGAATTGAAAGAATATTATAAAAAGCAGTATCCTTACAAATTGAAATACATAAACAACTACGATACAGATACATTAATCTCGTCAAATATCAAGAAGAAAATTCCAACAAATAATCCGAACAAGTATAAAGGACAATTGTATTTATTAACTGATAATGCAACTTATAGTGCAGGAGCAACATTTGCCAGTTTATTTAAAGAAATGAAATTAGGAAAAATAATAGGAGAAGAGACAGGCGGAACAATAGAATACTACGGCGATTTTTTTTCATGCAGATTGCCAAATTCTGGTTTAACATTTTATATTTCCCCAAAAAGGTTCGTTCAATACGGTGGTGAAAATCTAAACAAGGGCGTAATTCCTGATTTTTTCTGTTCAAATTTTGGAAATGATATTTTACAATTCACATATAATTTAATAGAAAAACAATAGTAATTTTGGCATGTTTCATAAGTTGTTTACATTTTATTTAGCTCTGTAAGAGTGACCTGTTAATAGAAAACAAATATTCTGTTTTCGTCAAGCTCCATCGGAGCGTCCTGTTTGTCAGGTCGTTCCTACGGAACTTGGAGTGTTTGTATTGACGTTATTTTCTATTATCAGGACGCTCCTAACGGAGCTAAAAGTGTCAAGTTTATTTTCGAAATATGAAACATGCCTAAATTTTTCTTACTTTTGTTTTTTGGTTGTAACTATTTAGGTCGTTTATGAACCCGCAAGTTTACAAAACGCTGCACTCATTTCAAAACTATCTATTTTTCTCTAATAATTTATTGATACCGATGATATCCGAAAAAATTGAAACTCAACTTAGGCAAGCCCGACAACTTGAAAAAAAGCGGGACTATGCTAAACTTGCTATGCTATACAGGCAAATATCCACGTATTATCACAAAAAAAAGGACAAGATAAAAAGCGATGAATATATGGGCAAAAGCCGTGAAGCTAAAAGTAAAATCGAAACGAAAACACCACAGATAAACATTTCGGCAGACATAGAATTGGAGCAAATATTAAATCTATCTGACGATGAAGAGAAATATAAACAGTTAGAAATATTTGCTAAAAAACACCCTAAAAAACATCTGGAAGCATACTTTGAACTGGGAGAACTGGCGAAGAAATTGGAGCTTTTTGATGATGCAAAAAAGCATTACGATTATTGCTTGGCTATTATTGATAAAAGAGATAAAAAAAATAGCTCTGTCATTTACAATAATTTAGGAAATCTTTTGGCAAATGATTATTTCAAAGAATATGAATTAGCATTGGAACATCTTGAAAAAGCAATAAAATATTATAAAAAAAATGCACATTCAGATTATATATTAGCAGAAACTTATAATAATTTAG
>DAOVTY010000223.1 GCA_030632865.1 Bacteroidota bacterium | reverse complement strand
TTGACAAAGGAGAATCTATTCATACCGAAAATTCGCATAAATATTATTTAAATGGTATTGATGAATTAATTGCAAACTCAGGATTGGTAGTTAAAAATAGTTATACCGATTCTAATAAATGGTTTACTTTGGTAGAATTTACCAATCAGACTTGAGTCTTTAAACTTATATATTTTGCATCGAAATTATTTAGTTTATTGCTCTCTCTCATTACTAATTTTGTGTAGGTAGTTTGATAACTATTTTTAAAACGGCAAATCGTTTCCGTTATCTTCCGGTTCCGGAGGAATATCATCAGTTCTAAATTCCGGTGGAGTTTCAGTAATATGTTCGGCTGCTTGTTTATCAATTTTCCATGCATTAATATTATGAAACCATTTTCCGTTATATTCTCGAGATTCAAGATTAAATGACACTTCAACTTCCTGCCCGTCAGATAATCCGTCTATTAGCGAGGTTTTATCTCCAAAAAGTGTGAAGCAAACTTTCTTCGGATATTGATCTTCTGTTTCAATTACAAACTCTTGTTTATTCCACTCTTTGCCTGCGCGGCTAACTCCCGATTCGGGTTTTAATATCTGCTGTACTTTTCCTTTTACTGATAAACTCATAGTTGCCAAAAATAGAATAAAAAAAACCTTTGCAATATTTTTACAAGGGTTTTTTATGAAAAATTATAAACTAATAATTTTATTATTATAATGATATTTAGGTATTAATTAAATTTAAAAAAACTCTTTTTTTTACACGCTACGCAACCTAAATTACCTTAGTCAATTTGTACAAACATTAAATAGCATATCTGTTTTACAAATATCCACGCAACTTTTTTCTATATTTAAGCATCATTAAATTATAAACATTAAACCAAAAAAACAACTTAAATGTAATTTGCTAAATACTAGTTAAGCTTTAATATGCACTCACACCTTATAACATTAGTTATCTTGAACACAAAAAACTTTATTAAGCCATTAGCCCAAAGCTCACAGCTAAAATTAAAAAAAATGAAATCAGAAATTTTAAAATTAAGTACAATTGCTTTGCTCCTTTTGTTTATTGGGGCAAGTTGCGAGAAAGATGAAATCCAACCGTTGGAAGATCAAATTTTAACAGTTATTGAAACTAATTCAGATGGCTGTAAAGATCCATTAAAATCATCTGAAACAGAACAGTATATTGAACTTAAAGCAGAAGGTGAAAACCAACTTAAGATAACATTTATTAATGCGGTCTTAAATTGTTGTCCTGGAGAAATTACATCTAATGTCTTTATTCAAAACGAAATATTTAAAGTGGTGTTTATTGAGGAAACCCCGACAAAGTGTAGTTGTATATGTGATTTTGACCTTGAATGTGTAATTGATTCAATGGAAAATAGAGAATATAACCTTGAAGTTTATGCACATAGCGATAGGCCAAAAGCAAAATTTAGATTCAATTATTCATCAAAATTGAATTCTAAAACAATTATTCCAAACAATTAAAAATTAAATCATGAGAAAAATTTCTTTCTTTCTCACGGCTGGCGCGGATTTGCAATCCGTGCTTTGTTTGCAAAACAAACAAAAATTTAAATAGTACATGTACATGGGTCAATCTTGCACATAATTTACAATTACGCATATCGAGAAAAATCTGTTCCAAGTAACAATTGATTATGCAGGAGAAAATGGATTATTGGATGTTATTGTGGTTAAATAGTACTGTCTTTAACAGTTGCACGGATTACAAATCCGCGCTAACAGCGATACATTAACTATTCGCGGTGCGACTTTGAGTTGCACTGCGAATAGCTTTTGGCGAAAACAAGCCCGACTATTCGCTCAAGGTTTCCATAACTACGGCAAGTCTCAACAAGGCCTTGCGCAAGGTTTTCGCAGCTGAGGAAAGGTAAAAGTTGCTGTTTACAGTTAGAAAAGAACCGGTCTCTATGTATTAGTTCATAAAGACCGGTTCTTTAGTTTCTATCATATTATAACAAAAAAAGCTGCTCTGATAACTCAGAGCAGCTTTTAGTTTGATTTTAAAATCAATTATTCTGCAATTATTTCTAATAATTCAACTTCGAATATAAGAGTTGTATTTGGCCCAATATCGCCACCTGCGCCACGCTCACCATAAGCAATAGCCGAAGGAATAACCAATTTATATTTAGACCCAACAGACATTAATTGAAGTGCTTCAGTCCATCCCGGAATAACTTGTCCAACTCCAAAAGTTGCAGGTTCTCCACGGTCAACAGAACTGTCGAAAACAGTACCATCCATTAAAGTTCCGTGGTAATGTACACGTACTTGGTCGGTTGCTGCTGGTTTTGCACCAGTACCTTCGGTTAATATTTCATATTGCAAACCGCTTTCGGTAACTGTTACACCTTCGCGAGCTTTATTAGTTTCAAGAAATGCATTTCCTTCTTCTAAATTATCCTGCCCTTGTCTTTGACCAGCACTTTGGAAGAATGCCTGAACCTTTGCATTAGCATCTTCTTCTGTTATCTTCATCTCTTCTTCTAAAGAAGCTGCTGCAAAAGCTGCTGACATAATTGTAATATCTAGCTCGTCGCCTCCAGGTGCAGAACCTAATTGATTAAGGTTGTTTGACCCTACCAATAATCCTATTGCATAACTTACTGAATCAAGTTCAGTTTCTAATTTCACATCTTTCGCACCATTTTGTTGGCACGAAGTTCCGGCAATTAATAATCCAACCACCAAAAGATAAACAATACTATTTTTCATTTTGTAAATATTTAAATAATTTCTAATAATTCTACATCAAAAATAAGAGCTGTATTTGGTCCTATTGCGCCTCCTGCACCTTGCGGTCCGTATGCCAGTTCTGATGGAATAAACAGTCTCCATTTAGACCCAGTTGACATTAATTGCAATGCTTCAATCCAACCTTGAATAACACCGTTAACCGGAAAGTCAGCAGGCTGTCCGCGATCTACCGAACTATCGAAAACAGTTCCGTCGATTAGTGTTCCGTGATAATGGCATCGTACTTTGTCTGTTGCTTTTGGCATATCACCTTCGCCCTCTTTTAAAATCTGAAATTGCAAACCGCTTGGCAATTCTGTAACCTCTGGGTTCTTAGTATTTTCAGCTAAAAATTTTAATCCCTCTTCAAGGTTGTCGCCACCTTTAGCAGCATTTGCTTTTCCTATAAATTCTTCAAGTATTTTGTTAGCTTCATCGGGTAATATTTGGGGCGTTTTACCTTCGAATACATCTTTAAAAGCTTCTAGAAAAATTTCAGGACTAACTGTTTTAACACCTGATTGTATAAGATTTCCAGCTATGCTCATTCCTAAAGAATAGCTAAATCTATCTATCTCTTCAACTAATTTTTTTTCTGTCATTTTTGTCAAATAAATTTAAGGGGACGAAGATAACTTTTTTTTACATATAATAAGTTACACTTTTTTTATTCCTCGCAACATATGAAATTTACCGGGAGGACCTGGAAGACGTTTCATTTCGTATCCGCATTTTTTTAATTGCCTTCGTACATCTCCTTTTGCACTGTAAGTTAAAAATATGCCGTTTGCTGCAGTAATAGAGTATATTTTCTTTAAAATATCTGCTTGCCACATTTCTGGTTGTTTATCTGGGCCAAATGCATCGAAATAAATAATATCACTTTCCTCAACTTTTTTTAAATCATTTTTTAGAATATCTGCTTGTAACTTTATTAGAGTAAAATATTCTGATATTTTATTTGGGCTATTCCATTCGCAAGCATGAATTTTTTTGAATATAACTTGTGCCTCGGTAGATATATTCTCCCCATATTTTAATTGATGAATAATTTTTTTGTCGATGGGGTATTTTTCGATTGTAAAATATGTGGTATGTCTTTTCTGTTTTTCTGCTAAAATAGCTGTTAACAAGCAATTTAAACCGGTTCCGAAACCTACTTCGAAAATAGTTGGGTTTTCACTTTTATGAAACAAGTAACCCTTTTCAATATATACATAATTAGATTCGGTAATTGCACCTTTTACCGAATGGTACTGCTCTTCCAACTCTGTATTATAAACTGTTTGCGAACCGTCGTCGGTATTAATAATTCTAAGTTTCATTAAATAAGGTATTTATAATGCGAAATAAACTAAAAAAACTATTTTTACGCGGCAATTTAAAAAAATACTATGCTTGTTAAGTTGTTTAACGAAAATCCAAATCCCAGAGAAGTTCGCAAAATTGTTGAAATTTTACGTAACGGTGGATTAATTATTTATCCGACTGATACGGTGTATGGTTTAGGTTGTGATATTACAAATGCAAAAGCTGTAGAGAAGGTTGCACGTTGGAAAGGTGTGAAAGTGGAAAAGAGTAATTTCTCATTTATTTGTAGCGATTTTAGCCATTTGTCTGATTATACCAAACCAATCCCAAATCATATTTTTAAGTTAATTAAAAAAAATCTACCCGGTCCGTTTACTTTTATTTTAGATGCCAATAACAATGTTCCTAAATATTTTAAAGGAAAAAAGAAAACTGTGGGAATTCGAATTCCTGACAATAATATTATTCGAGAAATTGTGAGTGAGTTGGGTAATCCTGTTTTATCGACTTCTATACACGATGAGGATGAAATTCTTGAATATACAACCGATCCGGAATTGATTAACGAAAAGTATGGCGAACTTGCCGATGTTGTTATTGATGGTGGTTTTGGCGAACTTATTCCTTCAACAATTGTAGATTGCACACAACACGAAATTGAAATAATTAGGAAAGGAAAAGGTGAACTGGACCATTAATGAGGATTCTGTAGTTTATCTTAAAATATTCAGAGTTGAGTTTGATATTGTAGATTTCAATTTTTTCATTGGAAACAGAATCTAATTTAATAATCCTTTTTTTTATTGTTTCCAAAAAGAGGGCGAAAATAGAATAAGGATTGTAAATAATTCGAGCCTACCGAGCAACATTAAAAACGATAAAAACCATTTTCCTACCGGACTTACATGAAGGAAGTTTTCTGCCGGACCAACATTTCCTAAACCAGGACCTATGTTTCCTAAGCTTGTTGCAACTGCTCCCATCGCAGATTCCATATCGGGTTCAATTAATGTGAATATAATAGTGCTTAATCGGAAAATCATAAAATAGAGCATAAAGAATGCAAGTACGTTGGTTATCGTTTTTGAATCTACAGAATGTTTATTGAACCGGACAGGAATTATTGCATGAGGATGAACCATTCGTCGCAATTCGTAATAACTGTTTTTTAATAAAAGCACAATTCTCATTATTTTTATACCGCCGCCTGTAGAACCTGCC
>DAOVTY010000157.1 GCA_030632865.1 Bacteroidota bacterium | reverse complement strand
GAATTTTGCATCTTTTTAATTTGGATAATAATTCAAAATACATAAAGATGGAACGCAATTAATTAATTAATACTCGTTCCATTTATCTACATTTAAACTTCCTTCGTTTTCGAAAGTTTGTCTTCTAATACTGACAGTTGATTTTTAAGACTGTTTATCTCATTTTCGATAATGGTTTTATCTGAAATTTCAGGCATGTTTTCAAAATTTGAATTTCCATGCCTATATCCCATTCCCATTCCACGCTGATTATTAAATCCTCTACCTCTACCAAAGTGTACTGCACTCTTAGAATCATTGCTTGCGCATGCTCCCATTCTTCTACCCACCATCGAACCTTGTCCGTTGGGTCCTGTTCCGTTAAATCCTGGCATCTCTTTTCCTTTTAAATTAGTTTTTTACCTTGTCAATAATATCTTGAACAGATTTTTTACTTTCGCTAAATAATACCATCTGTATTTTTAGTCGTTCAAGAAGTGTTTTTGCTTTGGGGCCAAAATCTCCTGAAATAACTTTTGTTGCTCCAAGTTCGGCAACTTTTTCAACTGCTTTTGTTCCAGCCCCTCCTTTTGCATCTTTGTTGTCGTTTTCAATAAACTCTGCTGTTTTTGCTTCGCTGTCGTAAAGGCAGAACCAGCCGGCTCTTCCAAATCTTAAATCGAATTTCGATTGAAGATTATCTCCTGTTGATGTAATAATAAATTTCAATGTCTATAATTTTAATGTGATGAATGAATGTATTGAGCTAATTTGCATTTAATAAAATAATAGTTTCAAAATAATACAATACTTACATTTCTAATAATCAACAGCAAAGTTACGAAATAAAAAATAATAAAACAAAAATTAAACGAACAAATGTTTAATATAAATTGAATTGTTTAATGTTTTATATATTTGTAATGAAGGTGAAAATTGCAAAAAAAACTATTTTAAAGTATTCCTTTATTTTTCTAAAAATGATTAATTTGCATTCTTATTATTCTGAGTATATCGCAGTTAGGTAGCCATGTGTCGTTTGGTACGACGAGGTCGTCGGTTCGAATCTGGTTACCTCGACATTTAAAATGGCTTAAACTTCGAATTTAAAAGATGGTATTACAAATTGGTATAATAAAATTATCGTAATTGCAGTATTATTAATTATCAGTTTTGGCTTATGTTGAAATAAAAGGTTAGCATAAGAATCGTAAAAATATAGACAAAAATGAAGTATGCTAATTTCGTAATTTTTTTTGTTGTAGTAATTTTATTATTTGCTTGCAAAAAAGAAAAAATAGAACAAGATGTAATATTGTGGTATGACAAACCGGCAACAGATTGGTATGAAGCCCTTCCAATAGGAAACGGAACTCTTGGTGCAATGGTTTATGGAGGAGTAAAAACTGAACAACTTCAGTTAAACGAGAACACACTTTATTCTGGAGAACCTGGTCAAAGTCATGTAAATATTGATGTTGCAAAAAGCCTTGATAAAGTAAAAGATTTGATAAAAAATGGTGATTTGAATGAAGTAAATAAAATTGTTGGAGACGAATGGATAGGCCGGGCACAACCATGTTACCAACCTTTTGGGAATCTATTTATTCAGTTTGATCATTCTAAAGATGTTGTAAATTATAAAAGGGAACTGGATATTTCGGAAGCAATTATGCGCACACATTATACAGTAAATGAAGTTAATTTTCAGCGCGAAACTTTTGCCAGCTTTCCCGACCAGGTAATTGTTACAAATCTTACGGCAAATGCAAATGGAAAAATATCTTGCACAATTGAGCTTGAAGGAGCGCATCCAACTTCGCATTCATCTGTTGAAAATAATGTGATAATAATGAATGGACAGGCTCCGGCTTTGGCACTTAGAAGAACAATTCAGAATGTACAGAATTGGAAACAAGAATGGATGTATCCTGAACTTTTCGATAAAAATGGGCAACCTATTCCAGATACAGAAACAACAATGTATGGTGATAAATTAGATGGGAAAGGTACTTTTTATCAGGGGCGTGTTGGTGTGGAATTAAAAGGTGGTTCACTAAAAGTTGAAGGAAATAAACTGGTAATTACTAATGCCAATACTGCTAAAATTATATTTTCAGGCGATACTAGTTACAATGGTTTCGATAAAAGTCCGAGCAAAGAAGGAGTTGACCCTTCAATTGTGGCCTCGGCCAATCTTGAAAAGGCTTTGGAAAAAAGTTATGAAGCCCTGAAAAATGACCATCTTCAAGATTATTCTGAATTATTCGACCGTGTTTATTTTAGTTTGGGCGAAATAACAGAACAAAGCAAATTGGCTACCGACAAGCGTTTGGAACTTTTCAGTAAGGGAGGCGATCCATCTTTGGCTACACTTTTTATGCAACATGCTAGGTATTTAACCATTGCAGCTTCACGTTCTGGCGGTCAGCCAATTAACTTGCAAGGAATGTGGAACGATTTAATAATTCCGCCCTGGGCAAGTGCATATACAATGAATATTAATACTGAAATATATTATTGGATGACCGAAGCAGCCAACCTGAGTGAGTGTGCCGAACCTATACACAGATTTGTAAAGGAATTGTCAGTTGATGGGGCGAAACATGCAAAAGAAAGTTTTGGCTACGATGGATGGACTGCTCACCACAACACCACATTATGGCGAAGTGCACAACCTGTTGATAATGCTTGGTGTTCGTTTTGGCCAATGGCTGGCGGCTGGTTGAGTCAGCAAATTTGGACACATTATCGATATACTAAAGACATTGAATTTTTAAAAGAATACTGGCCAGTTATGAAAGGTGCTGCCCAATTTTTAAACGATTGGCTAATCATGTCTGACGAAGGTTATTATACAACACCAATTGGCTCATCGCCCGAACATGGCTATTTCCCCGAAGGTGCTGATTACCGAACTCCTTTCTGCGAAGGGGCAACCATGGATATAATGATAATTAAAGAACTTTTTACTAATTGCATCGCTACATCAAAAATATTGGGAGTTGATGATGATTTTGCAGAAATATTAAGTTCTAAAATTCAAAATATTCAACCGTACAAAATTGGAACAAAGGGACAGTTGCTAGAGTGGGACAATGAATATAAGGAGGTAGATTCACAACACAGGCACATTTCACATTTGTATGCTCTTTCACCCGGCTACGAAATTACCAAAGACAAAACGCCAGAGTTATTTGATGCGGTAAAACGTACGCTTGAAATTCGTGGTGATGAAGGAACTGGTTGGGCAATGGCCTGGAAAACACATTGCTGGGCAAGATTAAAAGATGGAGATCATGCTTATAAAATAATTAACAACCTTTTTGTGCCGGGAGGAAGGCGAAAAGCAGGACTGTTACCAAGTTTGCTGGCATCTTGCCCTCCTTTTAATATCGACGGGAATTATGGTGCAAGTGCCGGAATTATTGAAATGTTATTGCAAAGTCACGAAACCAAAGATGTTAATGGTGAAGAGATTCCGGTTATTGAATTGCTCCCTGCTTTACCCAAAGTCTGGCAACAAGGCGAAATATCTGGTTTGCGAGCTGCCAATGGTTTCGAAGTTGATATTAAGTGGGACAAAGGAAAATTGGTTACAGCAACAATAGAATCATTATTGGGAGAAAAAGCTATTTTGCGTTTTGGAGAAACTGATATTATTCTTGATTTACAAAAAGGTGATTCGTATAAATTTGCTTTGTAGAAAAATATTTATTGAGACTTTTCATCTTTCTTTTTAAATATATTTTTGATTTTATTCCAAACGCGTCTTTCCTTCTTCTGCTCGGTCTGTTCTTCAGTTTTTTCCTGAAGTTTTGTATCATCATTCTTCCTTTTAAAGATTGAAGCAAGGTCAAATTCTCTCTTCTCAATATCCAGTATTTCTTTATATTGAGGTTTGTTTAACATTGCCAGTAACTCTTGATTGGGCAGATTAAATGAGCTGTTTTTTAGTGACGTAAATTTTGGATCGCTGTATGTTTTATGGAAAAATTTACCAACAATAGGAAGTGCCATATATGCACCTTGTCCGTAGGTAGTTGTTCTGAAATGCACGCGTGGATCATTAGCACCTACCCAGCATCCGGTTACTAAATTGGGTGTAATTCCTATAAACCAACCGTCGGAATTATTCTGAGTTGTACCAGTTTTTCCTGCAAAATCGCTATTGATCTTATAAATAGATCTAATTCCTCGTCCTGTTCCTCCGTCAACTACAGCTTCCATCATATTTAATACTGCCCTACACTTTTCTGGAGATACAACCGGATTATTATTTAACTCATATTCAAAAGTCTCCAGTATATTTCCATCGCGGTCGGCAATTTCTAGCAGATAGTTTGCTTCAACAGGTTTACCATCGTTTACAATTCCTGCAAATGCTTCAATCATCTCTTTTAACGAAATAGAAGCAACTCCCAAAGCAAGTGAGGGATAATTGGGTAAATCTGAAGAAATCCCCAAAGCCTCTGCAATCTCAATTGTTTCATCTATTCCAGTCTCAAGCAGTACTTCTACCGAAACTGTATTTAACGATTTTGCCAATGCGCCCTTCATTGTATAATATCCACCATATTCGTCATGCGAATTACGGGGTGCCCAATTTTTATAATCTTCATAAACTTTATACTGATTTACAAAGTATTTATCAGGTGCAATATCGTTTTCTAAAGCCGCCAGATAAACGAATGGCTTAAAAGCAGAACCTGTTTGCCTACGCGCAGTAACATGGTCGTATTTAAAAAAACGAAAATCTATTCCACCAACCCAAGCTTTTAAAGTTGATTGTTGTGGATCTATTGCAATAAACCCAGCATTTAGCAATTTCAAATAATGCTTTAACGAGTCGAGTCGAGAAATGTTAACATCTTTTAATCCGTTCCAAGTAAAAAGTGTAGTTCGTTTTTTAGAGTCATATTTTTTTAACTCCTCTTCGAAATTTATGCCACTACTATTTTTTCTTTGAATTGCACTTTTAACGATACCAGGATTTTCTTTAAACATGTCGCGCGATTTCCAATGATTGTCGAAAACCTTTTGAAGATTTTTCATATACTCTTTTACCGATTGCTGCGCGTAATATTGCAAATTGTAATCTATTGTAGTTTTTATCTTTAATCCGTCAGTATATAAATTGTAAGGGTCATCGTTTTCGTTCCTATTATTCTCGCACCAATCAAGTAGCTGTGGTTTTAGTTTTTCGAGGAAATAGGGGGCGGGGCCTTGATTGTAAGAAATTATGCGATATTTTATTCCAAGCTGTTTCGCTTTAAAAATGTCAGCTTCTTGTTCCGAAATATATTCGTACTTAGCCATTTGACCAATTACTACATTACGCCTCTCTTTTGCTCTTTCAGGGTGCGTTCTAGGATTATAATAGTTATTGGCTTTTAACATTCCAACAAGAATGGCAGCCTCGTGTATCTCAAGTTTTAGTGGTGATTTTGAAAAGAAACGCTCGGCTGCTACTTCAATGCCAAATATATTTTCGGCAAACGGAACGGTATTTAAATACATAGAAAGTATCTCCTGTTTGGAGTAAATGTGTTCTAACCGATATGCAATTATTGCTTCGCGAAGTTTATTAACTGGCATTGAAAAAGGCCCGTAATCGATGCGCGGAAAAAGGTTTTTCGCTATTTGCTGACTTATTGTACTCCCACCGCCAGAACTTTTATGGCGCATTAATATTGATTTTACAAAAACCCTTAACAATGCAATTTCATCTATACCGCGATGTTCGTAAAATCGTGTATCTTCAGTCGCAATTAATGCATTAATTACATTTGGCGAAATCTCATCAAAATTAACATTGCTTCGGTTCTGAACATAATAACGTCCTAAAATTTTGCCATCGGCAGAAAATACCTCCGTTGCAATTGGGTTATTTATTTTATGTAATTGTTGTTTTGATGGTACTGGACCTAAAAAACCTAGAAACACAAGTATGAAAAATAGTGATCCTAACAAAAAGAAAACTGCTGCTGTTTCTATTGCAAATTTTAATAAATTAAACTTTTTATTTGCCTTTTTAGATTTTCTTTTCTTCCTTTTTACAGGCTTCCGTTTTGGAGTAACTTTATTTGATTTTTTGTTTATCACGCTGTAAAAATACTATTTAAAATGGGATGTATTCTCAATTCTCAGGAACTAAAAAACGTTCAGCAGAAAAGTTTATCCGGCAATAAGTAATTTAAAGAAATACCAAGTCATCATTCCCGAAGCAATAAGTTTTAAAAGTGTACCGGTTAAAAAACCAAGAAATGAACCAAACCCTGATTTTAAAGCAACACTCGATTCTTTACCGAGAGTTAATTCACCAACCACAGCACCAATAAAAGGGCCAACAATAATTCCTATGGGTGGAAAAAAAAACATTCCAATTATAAGTCCAATTATGCTTCCCCAAACTCCACGTTTGCTACCTCCAAATTTTTTTGTGCCCCAGGCAGGAATAATAAAATCGAGAGCATAAACTACTGCAGTAATTAATAACCAAATAATTAAAAATTTACTCGAAAAAGAGTATCGTTCTGCAAAATGTAAAAGTAGTAACCCGATGTAACTTAGTGGTGGTCCAGGAATTACAGGTAGTACACAACCGAGTATTCCGATTATTATAAAAATTATTCCGAAAACTATTAGTACATAATCCATTTTATTTTTTCTTCCAAAAATTAATACTTAGTAAGTAAATTAAAATTACCGAGCCTAATATAATTAAGGCACTGGTGTAATAAAAATCACTCTTTTCCATTAAATACATTGCGTGCAGCTGAATTGATTCCCAATAAGTAATGGTAAGTAAAACCAACGCATTGTTTATTGAATGGCCTAATATTGCGAGTAAAATACTGTTGGTTCGTATTACTAGCCAGCCAAGCAATAGCCCTAAAACAAATGTTGCAGGTAATTGCCAGGGATTTAAATGAAACAAAGCAAATAGTAGTGCCGACATTACTACAGCTACAAAACCATTGTAGTTTCTTCTAAATCCTTGTAGAATTAAACCTCTAAAAATAAGCTCTTCAATAATTGGTGCTATAATAGCCACTTTCATAAATGCTCCCCACCAGCCAAAATCACCTTCGAAAATTTTGTCAAATAGTTCCCAAAACCATGCAGGCGCTGGTATAAATTTATCCATCCATCCACCAACAATCTCTAATAAATTATGTGCAGCCCATAAAAATGTAGTAATTGGAATTAAAATTAGTGGGTTGAAAATTTTTAAAGGAAATATATGAGATAATGGTGCTTTAGATTTTTTATATCCGTAGTAAAGTATGAAAAGAACGGATCCAACACCCAGAACAATTTTTTTTAATGGATTATATAAATAGTCTGTTCCGTTGTAATAATCGTAAAGTGCCAACGGAAAATCAACCACCGTTTGAATAAATAT
>DAOVTY010000154.1 GCA_030632865.1 Bacteroidota bacterium | reverse complement strand
TCCGCTAATATTTACAGGTCCCACAAATTGCCACGGCAAATTTTTAAGGAGAGAATTTTCTTTTAGTTCAACATAATTATTGTACCAATCTACGCGCTGTTTTTCAGAAGTTTTTTGAATAATTTTTTGGGCATTTGCCGAAATACCAATTATTATAAAAAGCGAAATAATCAGCAAGGAATTTTTCACCCATTTTATTGAAGTTTTATACAGCATAATAATTTGTTTTATGAAATAATTTTGATTTGCAATCTAACAATAAATATCATAAAAAAATATGCTATTTACATCTACTATTCATAACCAAAATTTGTTTTTATAACAAGAAAAAATATTTGAATTATGATAATAAGTTCAGTAAATTAGTGCAATAATTTTTTGCGCCGAAAAAGAGTTTTACCAATGAACGAAATAAATACAATATATTTTGCGGGAATAAGAATTGACGAGCCGATTGTTACGTTGACAGATTTAATAGTCTCAGTTTTATGTTTGTATTTTTTTTATCGACTTCAAAAATCAGGTAAAAAAGAGAAGGTATTTCTATATTTTAAAATTTACTTTTTAAACATGGGTATTGCCACTTTGTTGGGCGGTTTAATTGGTCACGCATTTTTATATAATTTTAGCTTGTATTGGAAACTTCCGGGCTGGATAATGAGTATGATATCGATAATGTTTGTTGAACGCGCTGCAATTGAACACACTCGTATTTGGCTAAAAGAATCGTTAATAAAAGCTTTCAGGGTTGTAAATATACTCGAGTTTATAACATTTCTCACCCTAACAATTACAACACTAAATTTCTTTTTTGTTGAGTTTCATTCGGGATACGGATTAATGTTTGTAGTGCTTTCGTTAGAAGGGTTTCTTTTCTGGAAAACAAAAAATTCAGCCAGTAAATACATGTTAATTGGTATAGGCTTTGCCGCAATTGCCGCACTGTTTTTTATGAATAAAATATCGCCACATCAATGGTTTAATTATCTATCTGTTAGTCATATTTTAATGGCAATTGCAGCTCTATTTTTCTATTTGGGAACAAAAAAAATAGATATGTCTGCTACCCGTAAATTATAAATTTCGTAATAATTTAGTTTTATAATTCTAGAATGGTATTGAGCATTTAGAAAAAGTAAATTTAGCCAATCGAATTTACAAACGATAAAAATTGTGTAATTTGCTATTATATTATTTTAATAATTATGAAGGAAGGTGAAAATAAGTTTTTTGAAAAATACATTTTATTGCGAGATGAAATTGACAATAAATCGTTGGAAATAGAAACCGAACATACCAAACATATAGAATGCAAAAAGGGATGCGATATGTGTTGCATGGATTACAAAATTTTGCCCATCGAATTTCATTATATCATCAACGATTTAAATACGAAAAAAATAGTGCCTGAAATTTCAACTGTAATAAAAGAAGGTGGATGCATATTTCTAAAAAATCATGCTTGTACAATTTACAATCAACGTCCGGTAATTTGTCGCACACACGGTTTACCGCTTCTATTTATGAATGATAACAACGACTGGGAACTGTCTGCCTGCGACTTGAACTTTACAAAATATAATTTTGAAGATTTTACTTTAGACAATACATTTCCACAAGATAAATACAACAGCAAACTTTTTATGTTGAACAAAGAATTCATTTCTGAGTTTCAAGAAAAAAATTACAATGAATTTGATTTAATACCAATTAAAGATATTATAAATCATTTTTAAAGACATTAATTACAATTCACTTAAATAATTAATCATGAAAAAAACAATTTTACTATTATTGGCAATCTCACTATTTTCTAGTGTATTTGCACAAAACGAAACAAAAATGGAAGATAACTCAAAGAAATTAGCTGTTCTGTGGACAAGTGGCGATGTGGATGTAGCGGAAAAAATGTGCTTTATGTACACATACAATGCTAAAAAACAAGGTTGGTTCGACGAAGTTGTTTTAATAATTTGGGGACCATCGGCAAAACTTTTATCGGAGAATAAAAGTTTGCAGGATTATGTAAAAAAAATGAAAGAAGCTGGAGTTGTTGTGGAAGCATGTATTGCTTGCGCACGAATGTATGGAGTTGATGAAGATTTAGCTGAAATGGGAATTGATGTAAAAGGAATGGGAACCCCACTTACTAAATATTTACAAGAAGGTTGGAAAACACTAAGTTTATAAACAAAAAAAGCATCCGTCAGTTAACGGATGCTTTTTAACTACTTAAATATTTTTTAATATTCGTCTTCGTTAAAAAAGAAATCATCCTTACTCGGATAATCCGGCCAAATATCCTCAATACTTTCGTACAATTCTCCCTCGTCCTCAATATCCTGAAGATTTTCGATAACTTCTAAAGGAGCGCCAGAACGAATTCCAAAATCAATTAATTCGTCTTTAGTTGCCGGCCATGGCGCATCTTCTAATTTTGATGCCAATTCAAGAGTCCAATACATCTTTTATTTTTTTACGCGAATAAATCGCTTTTTTCAATGCCGCGAATATAATAAAAAAAAGAACCCAACAAACAAAAATCTTCATGAGTTTTAATAATATAAAAATACCCCCTTTTATAGCGTAAATTTTAAGTGATAAATAGAAAAATTTTAAGTGATAATTTGTATGTGATTTAGACTAATCTTTTACCCAATTTGTCTCTTCTACATTTTTGTAAGATGCTAATTTTCGCGCTAGTACAAAAAGGAAATCAGACAGCCGATTAACATATTTAATTATTTCTGTTTGAACAGGATAACTCTCCGAAAACTCCACAATTCTACGCTCTGCCCTTCTACAAACCGTTCGTGCAACATGGCATTGTGCAACAGAAAGTTCGCCACCCGGCAAAATAAAACGTTTTAATTCGGGCAGGTGTTTCTCAAACTCGTCTATGGCATTCTCGAGAACGTTTATATTTTCTTCTGTGATTTTCAATTCGGCAGTAAAGCCATCTCCCTTTTTGTCTGAAGCCAGTCTAGAGCCAATATTAAAAAGTTTATTTTGAATTTGAATAAGTAATTTTAAAACAGAATCGGGCAAATCAAACGACCGCAAAACACCAATCGAAGCATTTAGTTCATCAACAGTTCCGTATGCCTCCAAACGGAGATCGTACTTTTTCACACGATTACCACCAACCAATCCGGTTGTTCCATCGTCACCTGTTTTTGTATAAACTTTAAACTCACCCCCCATTATACCCCACTAATAAATTGGATTTTCATTAATAATATCAGATTCTACTTCACCATCTTTCAATCTAATAATCCGGTGTGCATGCTTTGCAATATCCTCTTCGTGTGTAACCATTAAAAGGGTATTCCCTTTTTGATGTATCTCAGCAAACAACTTCATAATTTCTTCTGAAATTTTAGAATCTAAGTTACCCGTTGGTTCGTCGGCTAATAACAATGCCGGCTTATTTACTAACGCTCTGGCAATTGCAACCCTCTGTCTTTGTCCTCCCGAAAGCTCATTTGGGCGATGTGCCATCCTATCGTCCAAACCAACATCAGTTAAAGTTTGCTCAGCAATTAGTTTTCTATCAGTCTTTTTAATTCCTGCATAAACAAGTGGTAACATAACATTTTCTAATGCTGTATTTCTTGGCAATAAATTAAAAACCTGAAAAATAAATCCAATTTCCGAATTTCTTATTTCTGCTAACTCATCGTCAGACATACTACTAACATCGTTTCCATTTAAAACATATTTCCCGGTTGTAGCGGTATCAAGGCATCCAATTATATTCATCAGCGTAGATTTACCAGAACCCGAAGCTCCCATAATTGCTACATACTCTCCTTTCATAATATCAATAGAAACCGAACGCAACGCGCGCACAACCTGATTTCCAACTTTATAATTTTTTACTATTGATTCTAAATGGATAATTTTTTCATTCATAAAGCATATTTTTTAATCAGTAGTTTGATTGATGGTTAAATTACAATTTTATTGAAATTTACTATTTTGATATTATTACAACGTTTAATTTGTGGTTTTCTTACATATATAAATCGAAAACATTACCGGCTAATAACAAAAATTATACCCAATTTAACTTAATAGTTTTATGATTTATTTTAAGCTACTTTAAAACCACTTTATTAGCAAATTTTTGTGCATCGTTTTTAATCAAATCAACAAAATAGTCGGCCTCATTAAATTTTTCATCTTGAAATTCCCATCCTGAATAAAAACAAAATCCAACAGGTTTTTCGTTTTCCAATTTTATTTCAGCCATATATGTTGTAACAATTCCCTTTCCCTTTCCCGGAGCTTCTATATGGGCAATAAAGTTTGATTTATTAATTAAAATGCCCATCCCTAATTTTTCGCCATCGAACGCCTGATTATCGTGAGTAGCAAGAAATACAAACTTATCATTTGGCTCCATAAATATTAGCGAATCGCTGTCGATATTAACGATTCCAGTAATTAAAGATTCGCCACCTTTTAATCCCGAAACTGTAATTTTACTTCTATAGAACTGAGTTCCTCCCCAAATAGAAACTTCGTGGGTTAAATTATATTTATCGCCTGCAACATCCCAATTATTAAATTTCATCTGCACTATGCTTCGTAACGGACCGTCAGCAAGTATAGCAACAGTACCCGACTCGAATATTGGTTCTTTTGATTTGGCATCAGCAAAAGTATATAACTTTCCATCTTTTTTAATTGCAATTGCACCAGCACCAAGTGAATTTCCAACTTTTAAAACATCCATTCCCCAATCAGCAGGCACATGATATGAATGTGGCGTTAAACCAACTTTATCCAGAACCATTTTTGAGGTTTTTTTACCAAAAATATCGAAGCCACTTCTGGCATCATAATAATTTCTGAAAGCCACTTTATCGTTTTCCCAAGCAGGACCTTCCATCGTAAAATATTTTTGCGAATTTGGAGAATCGGTAGATTTTAAACGCTCAGCACCATCTAACTCCACATGTTCTGGAGTCATGTCGGCAAAACGCACATTCGATCTAACCGTAAAAGCAGGAACATCATTTTTTTCGATAAACGATACATTAATAACCTTTATCTCGCTAGCTTTTAAATCAATCAGGAAAAACATCTCATCCCATTTCCCATCTTTATCCAAGTCGTCAATTTGCGAAGGAATAATTTCACCATTTGCATCTTTTAGCAACGGAAACAAACCTTCATCTACTGAAGTAATTAATGTTGCCAGTTTCTCTTTTGAAATTGTAATTGCTTCATCAGCACGATTTTTATCAGTTGGATTTACGACAGTAATCTCATCATCTAATTTGCTTAAATTACAGCTTAGTAACAACAGTGCAATAAATCCGGTTAAAATAATTTTCATTGGTTTAATAATTTAAAGTTCATTTATGTCTTGTAAAGAAACGAATTTGGTGTACCCCATATTCGTAAACACTTGCATTCTCAAATAAATCAATAATTGCAATCGATTGCAAAATACAAAATTTAATGAATACGCAACCTTAATATAATCGTTTAATGCCAATTGTTAAAGAAAAAGCTATTTTTACTGAAAACAAAATAAGATGAAATTTCTTGGAAACATTATCTGGCTAATATTTGGTGGTTTTATAATTTTTTTAGAATACATTTTTGCAGGAATTGCACTCTGTTTAACTATTATTGGAATCCCTTTCGGGTTACAATCGTTTAAATTGGGAATACTAGCACTCTGGCCATTCGGCAAAAAAATTGAATATATGGATTACGCTCCCGGCTGCCTCTCAACAATTATGAATGTAATCTGGTTTTTTATTGGAGGAATTTGGATTGCACTAACTCACCTATTTTTCGGAATACTTTTGGGAATTACCATTATTGGTATTCCATGGGCAAAACAACACTTTAAAATGATGTCGTTGGCATTTACCCCTTTTGGGCGAAAGGTAGTTTAAGCACAAAAAGCAAATTTAAAACATTAAATACCAAATTACTTTTCTATACTCAACCCAAATATTTCCATCGGGCAAACCATCAATAATAAAATTATCTTCCCAAACAAGTTCCCATTTAATCATTTCAAAATTGAACTCAACATCAATATCCTGAGTATCTTCAACTTTACTACATGCAATAAAAATTACAAAAAAAACTATTGAAAAAAAAAGATGCCTCATTCTTTATTTTTTAATTTTATTCAAAAAAATTCTTTTGGCATTCTGAAACTTATCTTAAAATAGTTGCAAATTTCAGTAGGAATATAAAGACAGGTTGTTTAATTCCCTTTTACAACCTGAAATTTTTCCGAAAGGCTATTCACCGAAATACATATCTGTATTTATTTTAATAATATCGACTAACCTGCAAGCAGTAAAAATGGTACTGACAACAACTATTTGAAGAATATTGAGATTTTAGATTTATAAAATATATTTTAAAATAGAATAATTAAAGTTTAAAATTGTATTTTGACTTCCAGAATAATATTTATTTGAAACATGAAAAACCAACCTCAATTGTAATTTTAATTTGATACAATGAAAAAAATTATAATCATTTTTGCGCATCCTACTTTTCATAAATCGCGAATAAATAAAAAGTTAATAAGTGCGGTTGAAAATTTAGAGGGAGTAACTGTAAACAACTTATACGAAAACTACCCCGACTTTTTCATTAATGTTAAAAAGGAACAGGATTTATTAATTGAGCATGATATAATTATTTGGCACCATCCTTTTTACTGGTACAGTGCTCCTGCAATTATTAAAGAGTGGATGGATTTGGTTCTGGAACATGGATTTGCATATGGAATTAAGGGAAACGCTTTGAAAGATAAAATGGCTTTTTCAGTGATTTCAACCGGAGGGAAAAAGGAAGTTTATTGCAAAGATGGGCACAATCATTTTACTCTTAATCAATTTCTGGTTCCATTCAATCAATCAGCAAATTTGTGTGGAATGACTTATTTACCACCTTTTGTTGTGCATGGTTCGCACACTATCTCAGACGAAGAAATAGATAATTTCACGCAAATGTACCACGATTTAATTGTTATGCTACGCGATGAGAAAATTAATATTACGGAATTACTTTCAAAAGAGTATTCAAACAATATATTCGATAAATAATGTATAATCAAGATTTCTTTTTTCAAGCATTAATATATTTAGTTGCAGCAGTAATTTCGGTGCCAATTGCAAAAAAAATGGGATTGGGTTCGGTGCTGGGATATCTTTTGGCAGGAATTATAATTGGTCCGTTTGTTTTACGGTTAGTAGGCAGCGAAGCAGGAGAAGTTATGCATTTTGCCGAGTTTGGTGTTGTACTTATGCTTTTTGTAATTGGGTTAGAACTACAACCAGCACTACTTTGGAAAATGCGGCGATCTATATTCGGATTGGGAGGATTGCAAGTTTTAATCACCACAATTGTAATTACTATAGTGGCACTTCTTTTCAATTTTAAACTAAACAGAGCCATTGCAATCGGATTAATTCTGGCACTCTCGTCAACAGCAATTGTATTGCAAACACTTTCAGAAAGAGGGTTGATGAGAAACATCGCGGGCAAATCGGCATTTTCGGT
>DAOVTY010000301.1 GCA_030632865.1 Bacteroidota bacterium | reverse complement strand
TCCATTCCGTTGGGGTCGACCAATAATATTGGATTATTTGCAACGTAGTTATAAGGTGTCCAAGATTCATAATTTTCAGCATGTGGGTCAACAGTATGGAAACGTCCCAGCTGCGGGTCATAAAACCTAGCCCCGTAATCATACCAATCCAACTTGCCACCTGCTAACTCATCGTCTTGTAACTCTTTGCCGTTGTAGAGGTATTTGTTGGAGAGTACTCCATCGGCAAAACTGTTGGTTTGGTTCATTACCATACCAAACGGATAATATTCGGTGGTCTGTATTACTTCCGGTTGCCCGTTGCTATGGCCTCCAAATGCTACTCTGGTATTTCCGAGATGGTCTTTCAAATTATATTCAAATTTATAAACTGTTTCACTTCCGTTAGAGATTGGTATTATTCGCCCTTCGCTTGTAAAGATAGCTTTTAATTGATTAATGGCAGGGTATATTTAGTAACTTGAAGAAGATTTTTTTAGCTTACATTATGAATCTGCTACAAACTTTATACATGAATAATGCAAGTTAAAAAAGAGAGTTTTGTAATAGCAGATTATTAACAAGAAGAATACTTTCTCTATTTTTAGTCTAATATTTATGATTTGTAATTAGCTTTACAATATTATTTCAAAACAAAAATGAGCACAAAAGATTTCGACAAAAAAATATCGACGACCATAGAAAAACTCAGTAATCCCGCTTCGTATCAAACAGTTTGCCACGAACACAAGCTAGGTAAACCTCTGCCATCAATTGCAAAATTAGAAACAGTTATTACCTTA
Source organism: Bacteroidota bacterium (assembly GCA_030632865.1). Lineage (GTDB taxonomy): Bacteria > Bacteroidota > Bacteroidia > Bacteroidales > Prolixibacteraceae > Draconibacterium. Next base: position 2,323 of record DAOVTY010000301.1, on the reverse strand, counting down.
GTTCGAGAAATTCTATTTCCTGGATACTTTGGTAATACATCGTTACGCACTAACACTGTTCGGCATTATATGGGAGTTTATATTGATGAACTTTACGAAATTTTAAGCGAAGAAATATTTGCTGGTTTATGCTTTGAATGTTCTGACGATAAGGAACAAAGTTTAGTAGATCATAAAGAAGTAGCAAAACAAAAGGCCTTAAGTTTTATCGAATTTTTACCCGAAATACGTCGCCAACTTGTTACCGATGTTGATGCAACTTTTTTAAACGACCCCGCAGCAAAAAGTACAGGAGAAATTATTTTTACATATCCTGGAATACGTGCGATAACTAATTATAGAATGGCGCACAAATTATTACAACTAGATGTGCCCTTAATTCCTCGATATATTTCAGAAATGGCTCACAGCGATACTGGAATAGATATTCATCCAAGAGCACAAATTGGCGAGCATTTTACCATCGACCACGGAACTGGCGTTGTAATTGGGTCAACTTGTATTTTAGGAAATAATGTAAAAGTTTATCAGGGAGTTACTTTAGGCGCTAAAAGTTTTCCGTTAGACGAGAAAGGAAATCCAATAAAAGGTATTCTGCGCCACCCAATTGTTGAGGATAATGTTGTGATATACTCTGGAGCAACAATTTTGGGAAGAGTGACAATAGGCAAGAATTCTGTAATTGGAGGAAATGTTTGGGTTACAAACAGTTTACCCGCCAATTCGCGAGTAATGCAGTCGCAACCTAAAGATTCGAATTTTACAAACGGTGCCGGTATTTAATTCAAAATTGAAAAAATTGAAAAATTACAACCTAATAGCAAAAACTTCTGCAGGATTGGAAGAAGTACTTGCTGATGAGATTAAGGAGATTGGTGGAAAAAATATTGAACTTGGAAACCGAGCCGTTTTTTATGAAGGAAATTTGGAGATTATCTATAAATCTAATTACTTTCTGAGAACCGCTTTACGTGTTTTAAAAGAGATTGAATTCTTCCATTTCAAAAATGTTGAACAGTTTTATCTGAAGTGTAAAAACATTAATTGGCAGCAATATTTTACTGTTGACCAAAGTTTTGTTATCCATAGTACTGTTGTAAATTCGCGAGATTTTAGCAACTCGATGTTTACGTCGCTACGAACAAAAGATGCTATTGCAGACTATTTCAGAGAGAAGTTTGGGAAACGCCCCGATGTAGATACTGAAAACCCAGAGATTGTAATTAATGTGCATGTTCATAAAGATGCATGTACTATTTCGTTGGATAGTTCTGGCGAATCGCTGCATAAAAGAGGCTACCGAATTAAACAGGGCGAAGCTCCTTTAAACGAAGTTCTTGCTGCCGGAATGATTTTACTAACAGGCTGGAAAGGAGAAACTGACTTTATTGATCCGATGTGTGGTTCGGGAACACTTCCACTGGAAGCGGCAATGATTGCTCACGGAATTCCTGCAGGAAAATTCAGGAAACACTACACTTTTGAAAATTGGGATGATTTTGATGAGCCGTTATTTGACGAAGTAAAAAAATCTGCAGAAAAGAAATTTTTCGAACATGAAATTTATGCGTGTGATATTAACGGGAGTAACTTATTAAATGCACAAACCAATGCCAGAAGAGCTTTAGTTTATAATAAAATTATATTCAAAAAATCGGACTTTAGAGATTTGGAAATTCCTGTAGAAAATGCAATTATATTAATTAATCCTCCGTACGGAGAGAGGTTAAAGTTTGAAGATTTAGATGGATTATATTCGATGATTGGCGAACGACTTAAACATCATTTTGCAGGTAATTCTGCATGGATTTTATCTTCGTCGGTTGAGAGCATGAAATACATTGGGTTAAAAACTTCAGTAAAAAAAGAGTTGTTTAATGGCTCGTTAAAATGCAAGTTTAATAATTACAAACTTTTTAGTGGTAAATTGAGGAGTTAACAAAAGTAAATTTTAGATTATACGTTTTGCTTTAAATGGCTATTTAGTAATTTAAAAGAAATAATAATGGGAGGAATTCTTGATAAGCATATGCGAAAATTCAAGATGCAAGTGCGACAATGTTATCAAATTTAGTTAAAAACATTTTTCCAGGTGTATTATAATTTAGTTTTTTTCTGGGTCTCCTATTAAGCTTCATTGTTATTTCATTGATATATAAATGATTAATGCCCTTGAAGTCTGTTTTTTTAGGGATGTATTGTCTAATTAATCTATTTGTATATTCGTTAAGACCTCTTTCCCATGAAGAATAAGGATGTGCAAAATAAAATAATGCTCCAAGTTTTTTAGAAATATATTTATGCATTGCAAATTCAGTTCCGT
>DAOVTY010000242.1 GCA_030632865.1 Bacteroidota bacterium | reverse complement strand
TTTGATTTATCATCTATTACATATTCTATTATTTTCTTTTGAGGATCGAAAGTAGTCAACTCATCAAGCCCCAACGATTTAACAGCTATTTGAATAATTTCCTCATCAGAAATTCCTAATGATCTGTTTTGTTTGCGAAGAAAATATTTTCCTGCATCTAACATTGCCTGCAAAGGAATTAACCCAACCAGCTCAGAACCAGTAGTTCTTATTCCTCGCAATCGTGCTTTTTCGGTAACCTCATCAAATGCGACATGAACCGGAGTTACTGTAATATCAGTAAGATTTATAGAAATTTGTGCAATCCCATACTCTTCTATGTACCAACCAATTGCGCGCGTTTTTTTCAACGATCCGGGTATTCTTAGCGGCTCACCTTTTTCGTCTTTTACAATTTTCCCGGTTACTGGATTACCTTCGCGTTTTGCACGTCCGGCCTCGCGAACATCGAAAGCAATAGCATTTGCGCGGCGTGTAGAAGTTGTATTCAAGTTAATATTGTATGCTACCAAAAAATTTCGAGCACCAATTGCAGTTGCACCTGATTTTGAAATCGTTTCGGACCACTCAGTTGATCCAAAATCAGGTTTCCATCTATCTGTAGACATTCGCTCTTTCAGTGCTTCGTATTCGCCTGAGCGACAATTAGCTAAACTCTGACGCTCCGATTTAAGTGCTGCAAATTCGTAACAAAAAACAGGAATGCCTAACTCATTACCAACTCTTTCTGCCAATATTCTGGCATATTCTATTGCCTCTTCCATTGTAACATTTGCAACTGGCACAAGCGGACAAACATCTGTTGCGCCAAATCGGGGATGCTCGCCAGAATGTTTACTCATATCTATTAACTCTGCTGCCCTTTTTATGCCCCGAAATGCCGCTTCTATTACATCGTCAGGATGACCAACGAAAGTTACAACTGTTCGGTTGGTTGCATTTCCAGGATCAACATCCAATAAACTTATATCCTCAACACTTTCAATGGTATCAGTAATTTCTTTTATAATTCCTAAATCTCTTCCTTCCGAAAAATTAGGAACACATTCTATTATTTTTTTCATCTGTTTTTAATTTATTGTTTTTAATAGATGTCCGTCCGTTGATGGATATCTAGCTTTATAATTATTTGCTTGTATATCAAAAAAATTGTCATGCTCGTTTCATATCAATTAGTTTTCAAAATAAATCTGTCATAATTTCTCATAACATTTATAAAAAGACATATTAAATTCGGGTCGAAAGTAATATGACAGGCTGAATTGTTTTATGATTTTTAACAGTGATTATAAAGTTTGTACTTCTCCATTAAGAATTATGGTTTCTATTAGATTAGAACCAAAAGAGTACGGTAAATATTCTATTCCCGGAATTTTAGTCGTTATAAAAAGATTGGCTATTTTACCTCTTGCAATACTTCCCATACTATCGCTAATACCCATTGCATAAGCACTATTTATAGTTGTAGCATTAATAACTTCTTCGGGCAACATATTATATTTTATGCATCCAAGAGCGGAAATAAGACTCATATTCCCACTTGGCGACGAACCCGGATTATAATCTGAAGCAAGCGCTATTGGAAGTCCTGCATCAATCATTTTCCGTACAGGAGATAATTTCATATTAAGAAAAAATGCAGCACCCGGTAAAACCGTTGGCATTGTTTCAGTACCTTTTAGTGCTTCAATTTCGCTATCGCCAATATATTCAAGATGATCTACTGACAAAGCATTATATTTTACTCCAACTTCTACTCCTCCCGTGTGTCCCAATTCGTTGGCATGAATTTTAGGTCGCAGCCCATGTTTCATTCCTGCTAATAAAATACGATCGGTATCCTCAACCGAGAAAAATCCTTTATCGCAAAATACATCAATATAATCTGTTAGCTCCTCTGCAGCAACTTGCGGAATCATTTCATTAATAACAATATTTACATATTTAGAAACGTCGTTTCTATATTCAAGTGGAATAGAATGCGCACCTAAAAAATTAGAACGCACACAAATTGGAGATGTATTTTTAATTTTTCTGATTACACGCAACATTTTCAATTCGTCCTCGGTGTTTAACCCATAACCACTTTTTATTTCAACGGCACCGGTTCCCATGCTTACAATATCGTGCACACGCTCCATTGCACTTTCATATAGCTCATCTTCAGTGGTCTCGTGCAGTAGTTTTGCCGAATTTAAAATTCCACCACCACACTCCGCAATTTCTTCATAAGTATAACCTTTAATTTTATCTACAAACTCTTTTTCGCGCGAATCAGGATAAACCAAATGTGTGTGCGAGTCGCAAAACGAAGGATAAACTAATCTATTTTTACAGTCGATTTCGATTAAAAAATCATCATCAACATATACATCTTTTAATTGGTGCATCTCTCCAAAATCCTCTATTACCTCGTCGCGAATAATTAGAAATGCATTTTTAATGGTTTTAACTTTTGCCATTTCTGCACCAGCTTTAAACAGAACTGGAGTATCTTCTACCTGAACAAGTTCTTTAATATTTTCGAGTAATATTTTCATCAGAAGTATATTTATTGTTAGTAAAGAAAAGGTACGAAAATGATTTGAATATACAATACAAGTACTAAAATTGCGAAAATAATATAATTTAAATCGTATAAGGGACTTCTATTTTTTTTACAGAGATAAGCCTGCACAATTAAATCCTGACAATTCTCACTGCTTTTTAACACTATTTCTTATTTTGAATTCATCTCGAAAAATTGTAATTCTGTGCAAAATTAAAATGATAAAAGATGGCAAAATTAACAACCAATGATTACATGGCCAAAGAGGATAAATTTGGTGCACACAACTACCACCCAATTCCTGTTGTTTTATCGAAAGGTGAGGGTGTTTTTGTGTGGGATGTTGAGGGTAAAAAATATTACGATTTTCTGGCTGCTTATTCAGCTGTAAATCAAGGACACTGTCACCCCAAAATTACAAAAGCATTAACAGACCAAGCAAAAACTCTGGCATTAACTTCGAGGGCTTTTTATAACGATGTTTTGGGAGATTGGGAAGAATACATGACCAAGTTATTTGGTTACGACAAAATGCTACCTATGAATTCTGGTGCAGAGGCCGATGAAACAGCATTAAAACTTATTCGCAAATGGGCGTATAAAATAAAGGGGATTCAAAAAAATGAAGCTAAAATTATTGTTTGCGATGGTAATTTTCACGGGCGAACAATCACAATAATTTCAATGTCGTCGGATCCCGATGCATACACACACTACGGACCGTATACTCCGGGATTTATAAATATTCCGTACAACGATTTGGCAAGATTAGAGAAAGAATTGCAAGACCCAAATGTTGCAGGTTTTTTGGTTGAACCGATTCAAGCAGAGGCAGGTGTTTATCTTCCAGAAGATGGATATTTAAAAAATGCTGCGGCACTTTGCAAAAAAAACAATGTACTTTTTGTTGCTGACGAAGTTCAAACCGGATTAGCACGAACAGGCAAAATGCTGGCTTGCGACCACGAAAATGTTCGCCCTGATATTCTAATTCTAGGGAAAGCACTTTCGGGCGGAATGTATCCGGTTTCGTGTGTTCTTGCCGACGATGAAATTATGATGACAATAAAACCCGGAGAACATGGAAGTACATACGGAGGAAACCCAATTGCCGGAAAAGTTGCCATTGCTGCAATGGAGGTGATTTTAGATGAAAAGCTGGTTGAAAATTCAAATAGCATGGGAGAAATTTTTCGCAAAGAATTGAGATCTATCAATTCTGAGATGGTTGAAACTGTACGCGGTAAAGGTTTACTAAACGCTGTTGTAATTAAACCTACCAACGGAAAAACTGCATGGGATGTTTGTTTGGCTCTCAAAGAAAATGGCTTAATTGCAAAACCTACACACGACCATATCATTAGGTTTACTCCGCCACTTATTATTAACGAAGAACAAATGTTAAACGCGGTTGAAATTATTAAAAAAACGTTTAAGGAATTTGAAGTTTAGAGGTTAAATTGTAAAAAAAAGAACCGTCCTTTTCAAAGAGAGAACGGTTTTTTTTATCTAATTCCCTGCTACTAATTTTGGTTGCCCTTTAATACGGGTCCTTTCTACTTCATAATTGCGACTGTAAGAAACAACAGAAACTCCCTGATTCATAAAACCTCCAAACTCCGAGACCTTCTCGAAATGATAATTCCCCTGTACCAAATTAGTATTTAAATAAGGTAAACAATCTTCAAAGTCTTTTCCAAAATAATTTAAGGCATTAAAAAAATAAAAAGCAACATCAAAACCTTGCACTCCAATATTTCCGGGCTCAGCACCAAAATTACTTTTAAATTTTTTGAATAACTGAATTGTCGCAGGACTTTCATAGTCTATCCAATACGGAGCAATATACCTCAATTTCAAGTTGTGGTAGTGTTCAACATTTATACTATTATAATTTTGAAATCGGTTTGAACCAATTAATGTAATGGAGTAGTCGTCGGCTAAATTATTTACATTCGAAATTGCTACACTCAACTCTCCCTCGTCGGAAGATGGAATATAGACAACATTCTCTTTGCTCTCGGACATAATTCGTCTCAATCCAAACGAACCCTCATTTTCAAAATCGTAAACCGTAAAACTTACACCATTTACATTACTTAAAAAACCAGAATTAAATAACTTTTCTCGAATCAACTCCACAAGTTCTCCCTCGGGGGTTC
>DAOVTY010000241.1 GCA_030632865.1 Bacteroidota bacterium | reverse complement strand
TTGTAATTGTTTCTCGTTTTTGTAGCACCCAAAATTCGGAACTTCAATAAAATCGGAAAGCGAAAGCCCCAGACTGCTGCTTATAATCGAATCTTTCCAACTGCTTAAAACCAGATTTTGTTTAATTTTTATGAATGCATTTTTTAATGCCTTTTCGTAAGTAATTGGTTGAACTTTCAGAAGTTGCTCCAAATTATTATTTTGGCAAACAACTTCCATTTTCATGCTTCCAACCAAACTTTTTGCCAATTTATAAGAAACTGAAGTAATAAAAAATAGCCAGTACGATGAGATTTTTGGAGTAATTAAAGTTGTTGTAATGAGTTTTCTTTTAAGTTTTCTAATGGTTGCATATTGCAGCATCATATCTTTATAAGTAAGTATTTCAGGGCCACCAATATCAAAGGTTTGGTTGTAACAATGCTCGTTAAAAAGTACCCTGCGCAAATATGCAATTACATCGCGAATTGCAATTGGTTGAGCTTTTGTAAGTACCCATTTTGGTGTAATTAAAATTGGTAGTTTTTCAACTATATCTCGAATCATTTCGAATGAGGCGCTGCCCGAACCGACAATTATTCCGGCACGCAAAACTGTTAAAGAATAGATTTCGCTTTTCAGAATATTTTCTACTTTTTTGCGCGAATTTAAGTGTTTAGATAGTTTGTCTTCGTTAGAAATACCACTTAAATAAATCACCTGTTTTACAGAAGTTGCTTCCGCAAGAGTTTTGAAATTGTGTGCAGAAATCGATTCAAGCGACTCAAATTTTTCTGATGAAGTAGTCATTGAATGTATTAGATAATAGGCTGCATCAATATCTTTCGGGAAATTTTTAGGTTGAGGCGTATTTAAAAAATCAATCTCAATTATTTCAACTTGTTTAAGTAATTTTTCGTGAATTGTGAGTCGGTTTTTTTCGCGGACACAGCAAATTATTTCGTGCCCTTTTTCTATAAGTACGGGCAACAATCGTTTGCCAATATAACCTGTTACACCTGTTAAAAGTATCCTCATTTGCTCTAAATATAGGAATTATAATGAATAGAATTAATGAACTGTTTTATATCATAGAAACGGACTTATTAATATTGCTATAATTAATAGTTCAAGTTCTAACTTAAATGCTTTGTTTCTGAAACCACAAATGTTATTTTCGCCATTCAATTTTGAAAAATATATTAGAATGAAAAAGTTATTAGTTCTTATTATACTTATTAGTCAGGTTGCTATCGCACAGCAAAAGCAAATGAGTTTGGAGGATGCAATTTTGGGTAGATATACTTATTTGCGACCAACGTCTATAAAAAATGTTTCGTGGAAAAGTGATGAAGTATTTACGTTTGTAGAAGATAAAACTCTTTGGGCAGAATCGGTTAATAACGGAGACAAAGAAATTGTTTTTTCGGTGAGCGATTTGCAAGAATTAGTTGGTTCTAAACTGTCAACATTTCCACGTTATTCGTGGCTAAACGAAACTACTATTCTTATTGAAATAAAAAGCAGTTACATAGTTTTAAATTCTGATGAAAAGGAAATTCAGTATAAAATTGAATTGCCAAAAGATGGTAAAAATGCTGTGTTTAATGAAGCCGGAAAGTTTGTTTCGTTTACAAAAGCCGATGAATTATTTGTTGCTTTTGCAAACGGTAAAATCACTCAAATAACTGCCGATGGTGGAGATGGAATTGTTAATGGGCAATCGGTTCATCGCAACGAGTTTGGAATTACAAATGGTATTTTCAATTCGCCCAGCGGAAATTATATTGCCTTTTATCGTAAAGACGAATCGATGGTAAAAGATTATCCGTTGATTGATTTTATGGCTCGCGAAGCAGAACAAAATGCTGTAAAATATCCGATGGCTGGAATGAATAGTCACCATGTTAAATTGGGTGTTTTCAATATAAAAACAAGCGAGACAATTTTTTTAAATACTGGTGAGCCACTAGATCATTATCTTACAAATGTTTCTTGGTCACCCGATGAAAAAAGTATCTATTTGGCAGAATTAAATCGTGGACAAAATCACATGCATTTAAATAGTTACGATGTTATTTCGGGTAATAAAATAAAAACTTTGTTCGAGGAGAAATCTGATAAATATGTTGAACCGCTTTTCCCAATTAAGTTTTCGAAAGTTAACGAGAGCGAATTTTATTACTTGAGTAGAAAAGATGGTTGGTTTCATATATACAAATACAATACTAGCGGAGAATTACTACAGCAAATTACAAAAGGAGAGTGGGAAGTTACTCGCATTTTAGGTTTCGATAAAAAAGAGAAAAATGTATATGTGCAATGCACTTTGGATGGTCCGCTAGAAAACCATATTTATAAAGTTGAAATTAAAAGCGGCAAAACGGAAAAATTAACTTCAGATGATGGTGTTCATCGTGGATTATTAAGTCCCGAAACCGGATTTATAATTGATACTTGGACCGCATCTAATGTACCCGGCAAAACCGATTTGATTTCGACAAAAGGGAAAATGGTGCGTAATTTACACACGGCAAATAATCCACTCGAAAATTACAATTTGGGCGATAATAGTTTGATTACACTTAAAACTACCGACGGTAAATTAGATTTGTATGGCAGGTTAATAAAACCTTCAAATTTCGATCCGACTAAAAAATACCCAGTTGTGGTTTATGTTTATGGCGGACCACACTCGCAACTTGTAAACAGCGGCTGGCATAATAGCGCGCGTTGGTGGCAATATTACATGGCGTCGCAGGGGTTTATCGCTTTTACTTTAGATGGGCGCGGAACAAATAATCGAGGGCGCGATTTTGAAACTGCAGTGCATAGGCAATTGGGAGTTTTAGAAACCGAAGATCAAATGCAGGGAATTGAATATTTGAAATCGTTGCCTTTTGTAGATGCCGATAGAATTGGTGTTCATGGTTGGAGTTACGGTGGATTTATGACACTGAATTTAATGCTCCACCATCCCGAAACCTTTAAAGTTGGAGTTGCCGGAGGACCTGTAGTTGATTGGAGTTTATACGAAATTATGTACGGTGAACGCTATATGGATATGCCGCAGGAAAATCCTGACGGTTATGAATTTACAAATATGACAAATCATGTTTCAAATCTTGATGGGAAATTAATGCTCATTCACGGCGTGCAAGATAAAACTGTTGTTATGCAACACAGTATGAAGTTTTTACGAGAGTGTGTGAAGCAAAATAAACAGGTCGATTTTTTCGCGTATCCAATTCATCCTCACAATATTCGTGGTAAAGACAGAATGCATTTAATGGAAAAAGTTAGCCGCTATTTTATCGATAATTTGTAAAGGGTGTGGTGGCTTACAATTCACTACCTTGGGGTGCGCCTAAAATTGCACTCTTAATAATTTAAATAGCTGGAATTGGAGTTCGCGTCGCCCGTACTGTTTACAAATAGTAATAATTAAATTACCACTCACTTTCTCATTCTGCTCGGAATTAATATTTTTGCACCGTTCACAGAAATTAAATTTTATTTGAAAAAATATAAATTAAATAATCAGCTGTTTTTGAGCTTAAGTTTTGCCATATTTTTGATGGTAATACCTTTTGTCTCAAGTTCTCAAAACGATATAACCTCATATTCATACATAGCTCAGTTTAAAAATAATTTAGCTGAACTAAGTAATTTGTATTGCTGGTCTGACACTGGATTTTATGCTGGTAAATTCGAAATAAATTCAATTCAAAATATTCAGGCTGAATTTGAAAAACTTAATCTCACGGTTTTTACTAAATTTCATAAACAAACAAATACTTTTTACGAGTTTTTAGATGAATTGGAAATAGCAGAAAAACAGAATTTAATTCGCTATTTTTCTTTTTATGAAAATGAATTTGAAACAGTTTTAAAAAATGAAGGTCTGCCAATTGAATTAAAATATCTGGCACCTGCACTTTCTGCAATGAACACAAAAGCCATTAGTTTTGATGGAAAATCGGGAGTTTGGCAGTTAACTCATTTTCAGGCAGTTTTAAACAGTATTCAAATTAGTAAACTGGTTGACGAGCGTTTTAATATTTCTCGTTCAACTATTGCTGCAGCTAAACAAATAGCTCAAAACCTTAATCAATTTGAAGATATAAATTTGGCCGTTTCAGCTTTTGTTTTCGGTAATGTAAAAGTTCGGAATGCAATTGCTTTAGCCGAAAAAAGTGGGGGAGAAATTAACGAATTTATGCCAGAATTTTTTAATGAGATAATTTCTGCATTTCAGGCAACAGCAATATTTATTAATATTAATAAATTTAAAAATATTGATGACTCCATTGCAGTAAAAAGTTTGCCAGACACGGTAATTATAAGTCGTCAATTACATTTTAAACAAGTAACAGAGGTTTTGAAAATACCTGTAAAACAGTTACAATTTCTTAACCCCCAATTTAAGTTTTCGGTTATTCCTGGTAATATAAAACCTGTTAATTTAACTCTTCCGGATGGTAAGTTTGATGATTTTGCACTTTTGCAAGATTCAATTTATAATAGCTACGACTCCACACTTTTTGAATTGGTAACACAAAAAATTAAGTATCCACCTATTCCAAACAGACAGTATGCGCGCGAGCCTGTAAAAGATTTAGAAATTGAAGGTAAAACAAAAATTAAATACCGTTTAAAAACAGGAGATGTTTTGGGGATTATTGCAGAAGATTACGATGTTAGAGTTGCCGATTTAAAATATTGGAATAATAT
>DAOVTY010000273.1 GCA_030632865.1 Bacteroidota bacterium | reverse complement strand
TTTGGTATAATATTTGTTAACTAATACGAAATATTTTTCCAGTAAATTCGTTTATAAGTATTGGAAAGTTCGGCCAAAAGAGAACATTTAATTTAAAAACAATGAGTCAGAGTGTTAACAGAAGAAACTCAACCGTAAAAACAAAAAATTTGGTTTGGGATATTAAAGTTGGAGTTTATTCAGCAAAATTAATCCATCAACACCAAAAGTTATTAGACTCAAAACTCTGGAAAATCAAAGTTATTTTAAACTAAAAGAAAGGGCTTTAATCGTACGATTAAAGCCCTTTCTTTTAGTGCCTTTACTTCCTGAAGTTTGGGGGAGACTATTTATATTCATCCCAACTTTTTATAGAAATATCACTAATATCGTATTTGCAAATTCCATAAATAAACGCACTAGCAACCCTTGCATTTGTGATTAACGGAATATTATAATCGATAGAATTTCTACGAATATTATATCCATTTTTAAGTTCTCGTGAAGTAAGGTTTTTGGGGATATTAACAACCAAATCGATTTTTTTATTCTTTATAAAATCAATTGTATTAGGAGCCTTTTCTTCATCAGGCCAATGCAGAAGTGTATTTTTTACGCCATTATCCTGGAAAAATTTATGAGTGCCCGCTGTAGCAAAAATATTAAATCCTTTCTCTCGCAACATTCGTGCACTGGTTAGCAATTCAACTTTGCCACGCGAGGGACCAGAAGAAATTAATATATTTTTTTTTGGGAAATTATATCCCACCGAAAGCATTGCTTTTAAAATAGCCTCGTAATAATTTTCGCCAATGCAACCCACTTCTCCGGTCGACGACATGTCAACTCCCAAAACAGGGTCGGCATTTAATAAGCGTGCAAACGAAAATTGTGGAGCTTTTACTCCTACATAATCCAGCTCGAAAAACGATTTGTCTGGTTTTGGAACATCAATTCCAAGCATTACTTTTGTTGCAATTTCAATAAGGTTCAGTTTCATCACTTTCGAAACAAAAGGGAAACTTCGCGATGCCCGCAGATTACATTCAATAACTTTTATATCGTTGTCTTTTGCTAAAAATTGCATGTTAAACGGACCGGTAATTTCAAGTCCTTTTGCAATTTGACGGGCAATTATTTTTACTCTGCGAATAGTTTCAACATATAATTTTTGTGGTGGGAAAACGATGGTTGCATCGCCAGAATGTACTCCGGCAAACTCAACATGCTCCGAAATTGCATAGGCAATCATTTCACCATTATTTGCAACTGCATCAACTTCAATCTCTTTTGCCAACTCAATAAATTCGGTAACAACAACCGGGTGTTCTTTCGAAACATTAGCAGCCAACTCCAGAAAATTTTCCAATTGGTCTGGGTTAGAAACCACGTTCATTGCAGCGCCCGATAGAACGTACGATGGACGAATTAATAACGGGTAACCTACAATGTCAACAAATTTATGAATCTCTTTGATAGTCGAAAGTCGCGCCCAACGAGGCTGGTCAATTCCCAAATCATCTAACAACAACGAAAATTTTTCGCGGTCTTCAGCATTATCAATTTTTAATGCTGAAGTACCAAGTATCGGAACATTTTGTCCGTGTAATTTCATCGCTAGATTATTCGGAATTTGTCCTCCCACCGAAACAATAACTCCGTGCGGATTCTCCAAATCAATAATATCCATAACACGCTCAAATGTCAATTCGTCGAAATAAAGACGGTCGCAAGTGTCGTAATCTGTACTCACCGTTTCTGGGTTGTAATTGATCATTATCGAACGGTAATTCTCATTTTTAATAGTATTCACCGCGTTTACGCTACACCAGTCGAATTCAACCGAACTGCCAATTCTGTATGCTCCCGATCCCAAAACAATAACCGATTTGTCGTCATTCAAAAACTCAATATCGTGTTCTGTTCCACTGTAAGTCATGTACAAATAGTTAGTTTGTGCAGGATATTCTCCTGCCAGCGTATCAATTTGTTTTACATACGGAATAATTCCTTTTGTTTTTCGGTATTCTCTAACTTTTAATAAGTCGTTATTTATGGTTGTATTTGCACTATTCAAAACTAACCTTGCAATCTGAAAATCAGAGAACCCGGCTTTTTTAGAAAGTTTGAGTAACTCAACTTCAAGATTATTTAATTGGTTAACCTTTTCAAGTTCATTTTTAATTTCGAATATGTTTTTCAATTTGTGTAAAAACCAGCGATCAATTTTAGTTTTTTCATAAATTTCATCAATCGAATATTCTTTATTAAATGCTTCGGCAATTGCAAAAAGCCTGCGGTCAGTCGGATTGCTTAATTCCTCGTCAATTGCTTCAATGCTGATTTCTTCTTTATTGGCAACAAAACCGTGCATCCCAATTCCAACCATCCGAATACCTTTTTGAATGGCTTCTTCGAAACTACGACCGATTGCCATAATTTCGCCCACACTTTTCATCGAGCTACCTAAATTTTTAGAAACGCCCACAAATTTGTTTAAATCCCAACGCGGAATTTTTACCACACAATAGTCGAGAGCAGGTTCGAAAGCAGCGGTTGTAACTTTTGTTACTGTATTTTTAAGCTGATGTAATCCGTAACCCAAACCAAGTTTGGCAGCAATAAAAGCAAGTGGATATCCGGTTGCTTTAGATGCAAGTGCCGACGAACGCGAAAGACGTGCATTAACTTCTATTACACGGTAATCTTCTGAATGTGGGTCGAGTGCAAATTGAACATTGCATTCGCCAATTACTCCAACCCTACGAATTATTTTTATTGAAATTGCACGTAATTTATGATACTCTGAATTTGAAAGAGTTTGCGATGGAGCAACAACAATACTTTCGCCGGTATGAATTCCCAATGGATCGAAATTCTCCATATTACACACGGTAATACAGTTGTCGTACTTGTCTCTAACAACTTCATACTCAATCTCCTTCCATCCTTTAATCGACTCTTCTACAAGTATTTGCGGTGAATAAGAAAATGCTTTCGAAGCAAGTTCTTCAAGCTCTTTATCGTTTTCGCAGAAACCACTTCCAAGTCCACCCAAAGTATAAGCAGCACGAATAATTATCGGGAATCCAACTTTTTTAGCGGCATCACGCGCTTGCTCCATATTATTTGCAGCAATACTTTTTGGAGTATAAACGTCAATTTCCTTTAACATTTTTGAGAAAAAATCCCGATCTTCTGTTTCAATAATAGATTGAACAGGAGTACCAACAACTTCAATGTTATACTTTTCGAGAACACCCGACTCGAATAAAGCAACACCGCAGTTTAATGCTGTTTGCCCGCCAAAAGCCAGCAATATTCCTTGCGGTTTTTCCTTTTTAATTACCTCTTCAACAAAATATGGGGTTATAGGTAGAAAGTAAATTTTGTCTGCAATATCCTCCGAAGTTTGGATTGTAGCAATATTTGGATTGATAAGAATGGTTTCAACACCCTCTTCTTTTAATGCTTTTAATGCTTGCGAACCAGAGTAGTCGAACTCTCCAGCCTCTCCAATTTTTAGTGCCCCCGAACCAAGTATAATTGCTTTTTTTATGTGTGTATCTATCATTGTGCTATTTTTTACTCTCTTTTATACTTTCAATAAAATCATCAAATAAAAACTCTGTATCAGTTGGCCCGCTAGATGCTTCAGGGTGAAACTGAGTTGAGAAAAATGGTTTTGTTTTATGTTTTATTCCTTCGTTTGTTTGGTCGTTTACATTAGTGAAAAGTGGTTGCCAATCTTCTGGCAATGTTTTGGTTTCTACAGCGTAACCATGGTTTTGCGAAGTGATATAGCATTTGTTTGTTCCTTCTAGCAAAACTGGTTGGTTGTGGCTTCGATG
>DAOVTY010000171.1 GCA_030632865.1 Bacteroidota bacterium | reverse complement strand
TTGTGGTATTCATTAATAACCATCAGACCTGTGTATTCTCCAGCTGCGCCAGAATTTGGCATTAGACTAACATCAGCCATTCCGGTTATTACCGACAAATCACGGCGCAATTCCTCCATCATTTCATGGTATCCACGTGCCTGATTCTTAGGAACAAAAGGGTGAATTCCATTAAATTCGATCCAACTTAAAGGCAACATTTCTGTAGCAGCATTCAGTTTCATTGTACACGATCCAAGCGAAATCATTGAGTGTGTTAACGAAATATCTTTTAGTTCTAGTCTTTTAATGTATCGAACCATTTCCGTTTCGGACCTATATTTATTAAAAACTTCCTGAGTCATAAACTCCGAATTGCGTGCAAACGCATTGTTTACTAAAAACCCCTCTGGATATTCTTTTGCAACTTGCCAGCGTTTGTTTGCTGCTTTTGCAAAAACCTCAATAATCCACGAAATATCTTCGCGGTTTGTGGTTTCGTCAATACTAATTCCAACATTGCCATTTTCGAAATATCTGAAATTCATCTCTAACTCTTGCGATATCCACTCAATATCTTCGCGCATTACCTGTTTTGGTAATGCAAAACGGATAGTGTCAAAATAGTTTTTATTAAGCTGTGTATAACCCAGTTTTTCAATTTCAGAAGATAGAAAAGCTGCAATATTATGAACTCTTTCAGCAATCATTTTAACTCCTTCGGGACCATGATACACTCCAAAAAAACCAGCCATAATTGCTAAAAGTGCTTGTGCGGTACAAATATTAGATGTTGCTTTTTCTCGTTTAATATGTTGCTCGCGTGTTTGCAGAGCCATGCGTAATGCCCGATTTCCATGAGAATCTTTCGTTACACCAATAATTCTACCGGGCATATTTCTTTTAAAAGCTGAACGAGCTGTAAAAAATGCTGCGTGTGGACCGCCGTAACCCATAGGAACACCAAAACGTTGAGTGTTTCCGAAAACAATATCGGCACCCCACTCTCCCGGAGGAGTTAATATTGCAAGTGAAAGCAAGTCGGCTGCAACAGCAACTTTTATATCTTTTTCATGAGCTTTCTCAACTAACTCGGAGTAATTTATAATTTCGCCATCGGAGTTTGGATATTGAACGAGTACTCCAAAAACATCATCAGACAATTCAAAATTCTCTTTAGCCTGAACTCGTAATTCGATACCCAATGGTTTAACTCTGGTAAGCAAAACATTGTGGGTTTGCTGCCACATTTTTTCATCAACCAAAATTGTATTCACGCCGCTTTTTACCTTTTTGCGAGAACGCAAATTCATCATCATTACCATTGCTTCGGCTGCAGCTGTAGCTTCGTCGAGTAACGAAGCATTTGCAATTTCCATTCCTGTTAATTCGCAAACCATAGTTTGGAAATTTAACAGTGCCTCCAATCTACCTTGCGATATTTCTGCCTGATAAGGAGTGTAAGATGTGTACCACGACGGATTTTCCAAAACATTACGCAAAATAACCGAAGGTGTAATTGTATCGAAATAACCCATTCCGATGTATGTATTAAATACCTTATTTTTACCTGCGAGTTTTAAAATTTTTCTGAAATACTTTCTTTCGGTCAAACCCTCATTCAGTTTCATAGGTTCGTTTAACCTAATATTTTCTGGTATTGTTTGTTCCATTAGCTCATCCATTGATGAAACACCAACAAAATCAAGCATTTCTTTTATTTCTTTTTCTCTTGGACCTAAATGACGGGTTACAAATCTATCGTGAGACATATTTATTTTTTTAAATTTCTGAATTATTTGCAATTATATAAATAGAACTGAAATAAAAAAATGATTTTAAACCATTTTTAAGTTAGAAAAGGATTTGATGTTTTTTCAAATCCTATTGTAGTTTCTTGTCCATGACCACAATAAACTTTAACATCGTTAGGCAACACAAGTAATTTATTTTTAATATTCGAAATTAATGTATCGTAATCTCCACCGGGTAAATCGGTTCGCCCAATGCTTCCGTAAAATAGTACATCGCCTGCAATTAATAGTTTATTCTCTTGGCTGTAAAAAACAACGTGCCCGGGCGAATGACCCGGAATATGAATTATTTCGAGTTTAGAGTTGCCAAAACGTACATACTCTTTTTCTACTAAAAATTCATCAATGGCTGCAACTGGGTTCATTTCAAATCCGTACATATTTCCTTGCTCAGTAGCTTTTTCAACCCAAAACGAATCTTCGGCATGTGCACAAAATGGAATGCCAAATTCATTTCGAATTAACTCAACTCCCATAATATGATCGAAATGACAATGCGTATTTGTAATTTTTACTGGGGTTAAATTATTATCAGCAATATATTTTTTTATTTCCTGCTTCTCTTCGTTATAAAAAAAACCGGGGTCGATAAAAATAGATTCACCGGTTTCGTCGGATAAAACAAAACTATTTTCTGCCAGTGGATTTACAACAAATTTTTCAACCTTAATCATATCTAAATATTTACTGTGCCATTTAAAAGAGGAACAAATACAAACTTACCATGTCTTTCACTTGTGAATTCGGTTTCTGAGATTCGTATTATAACATACATTTCCTGACGTTTACTGTTGCCAACGGGAATTACTAACCGACCGCCAATTTTTAATTGTCTTTTTAATTCATCGGGAACAGAAGTTGCACCAGCAGTAACTAAAATTTTATCGAAAGGTGCAAAATTAGGTAATCCTTTGTAGCCATCGCCAAAAAAAATAGCTGGGTTATATCCAATTTCGGAAAGAAATTTTCGCACTCTCACATACAACTCTTTCTGCCTTTCGATAGTAAAAACTGTAACTCCCATTTCTAATAAAACGGCAGCCTGATATCCTGATCCTGTACCTACCTCCAAAACTTTGTCGTTTTTCTCTAATTGTAAAAGCTTAGTTTGAAAGGCAACTGTGTATGGCTGCGAAATAGTTTGCCCTGCACCAATCGGGAAAGCCTGGTCTTTATATGCAAAATTTATAAATGTACTTTCCATAAACAGATGCCTCGGAACCTTGTTAATGGCTTCCAAAATCTGCGTATTTCTAATACCTTTAATTTTTAATTCTCCGACTAGTTTTTTTCGCATTCCCTTATGTCGAAGTGTATCGTTCAATACCATTTTAAATGTTTGTTTCACAAAAATAATCGAATTAGTAACTAATGTATCCAAATTAGAATAAATCAATATTAACATTTAACGTTGATAAATATTGTACAGATTAAACTGTTAGAACAAAGTTGAATTCTATATTTGTATGTTATCAGAATAAAAAGATATATTATGCTGAATGTTGGAATAATTGGGAATACGGAAGTGCTTGAACCTCACGTGAAACGCATTCAAAAAAACAAAAATATTAATGTTATTGGAAAAGCGTCGATAGGCACAAGTTTGCAGTTAAATGGGTTTCATTTTTCAATACCTGAGTTCAATAAGGTTGAATTAATTGAAAGAGCTGATATTTTTTTAATCGATAACTCGTCTCCTCTACCATTTGAAATGTTATGCAATATTATTAAAAAATCGAAGCATATATTTTTTACTGAATATATGAATATTACGATTGATGAATGTGCAGAGTTGGTAAAATTAGCTTCAGAATCTGGTTCTGTAGTTCACGTAATTAACCAAATTTATTATACACCGGTAGTTCAATGGTTAAATAACAAAATTACTTTACCTCTGTTTCTTGATATTTCGAAATATATTTCTGAAGCAACTTTTAAAGAGACATTGTTTCCAATACTTTTAATGCTAACAAATATTACCGGAGTACATTCTAAAAAAGTAAATGTAATTGCTTTTAATTCAGAAGATAGCAAAACAACATTCACAAATATAAGGCTAGAGTTTAACGATGCGTCGGTTATAAATATTAACATGGATAATAAACTCCCCATTGATACATTTAATATTAGAGGATTCTCAAAAAACCAATTTTTTTCTTTGAATTTCAATGAGGAAACTTTTCTGCTAAATAATTTGGCAATCAATTTTACAAATGATCATTCAACCAATGAATATGATCGATTTGTAGAATCTATACAAAATAATTCTCAAAAATCTAACAATTTGGAGACTTACCATTCAGCAATGCAAATGGTAGAAATAATTGAAAAAAGGATTACCCAATTCGTTGTATAAAAAATTCAGTAAAAAATACTTCTTACGGCAATATATGTTTTTGACTGACGTTAAAAATATGTGTAGCTTTTTTTAAGCAACATAAACCAAACTTATTAGTTTTTATGAATAGATCTGCCCAGGTTGCAAAATATTTGATTTTCGATTTTCTTGCTGCTGCAATCAGCTGGACACTCTTTTTTATATATCGTAAAAAAGTTATCGAGCCTCAACATTTTGGAATTGAGATTCCCATTGAGTTTACAAATCGCTTTTATTTAGGACTCATAATTATTCCTATTGTTTGGGTAACTGTTTATTATATATCAGGGTTTTACAAGAATATTTTTCGCCGCTCGAGATTGTTAGAATTAGGACAAACTTTTATAACGTCTTTAACAGGTGTGGTTGTCATTTTCTTCACACTTATTCTCGATGATTATATCGATTCATACAAAAACTATTATCAGCTCTTTTTTACACTTTTTGCATTGCATTTTGGCCTCACATATATTTTTAGACTAATAATTACAACTCGCACAATTCATAGAATTCATAGGCGAAAAATAGGGTTTAATACCTTAATTATTGGAAGTAACGAAAATGCATTAAAAGTTTACACTGAAATGATTAGTCAGGTTCGTCCTGCCGGTAATAAATTTGTTGGTTTTGTGGGGGTTGAGAATAGTAACGATGCTCTACTTAGCAAAGCTATTCCTAAACTTGGGCAGGTTGCAGATTTGTCGCACATTCTTGAAAGCCATGATATTGAAGAGGTAATTATTGCTTTAGAAACTGTTGAACATGAACTGTTAAGCGAAATACTTACAATTGTTGAAAACCGACAGATAACAATTTGGGGTATCCCAGATTTGTACGATTTCCTTTCGGGAATGGTAAAAACCAATACCATTTATGCAAGCCCGTTAATAAAAATATCGAATGGATTAATGCCTGGCTGGCAAGAAAATACAAAACGACTTTTAGATGTATTTCTTTCTTTAATTGCAGCCTTAGTTTTTTTACCTGTTTTTATTGTTCTGGCAATAATAATTAAAACTACATCTAAAGGGCCGATTTTATACGCACAAGAACGCGTTGGGAGATTTGGAAAACCTTTTGCTATTTTTAAATTGCGGAGTATGGTGGCCGATGCAGAAAATGGAACACCTGCTCTTTCGAAAGAAAACGATTCAAGAATAACCAAAATTGGGAAGTTTATGAGGAAAACTCATTTAGATGAAATCCCTCAATTTTTTAATGTAATTATTGGCGATATGGCACTTGTTGGACCTCGTCCCGAAAGAAAATATTATATAGATCAGATTATTGTAAAAGCCCCTCATTATACGCACCTTCATAAATTACGTCCGGGAATTACATCATGGGGGCAAGTGAAATATGGTTATGCTTCTAACGTTGAAGAGATGTTAGAACGACTTCCGTACGATATGATGTATTTGAAAAATATTTCGTTATATATTGATTTTAAAATTTTGATATACACCGTTATGGTGAGTATAAAAGGAAGTGGAAAATAGTATTTAATCTCGTTGAACATAAATCTGCATCTGAATATTATACACGGCTGTACAGTTATATTTTCTAAAACACATCTTTTTACTTTCAACAATAATTTGTGTCCGTCACTGGTTATGGTTTTTATTTAAACACCTAAAAATAATAGGTTTAACAAATTTTCTTATATCTCTACATACAAATTTTCTAACCATTTTTTTGAAAAAAAAAGTTAATTGAACTTTACTTCAATTAACTTCCTTGCTAGTGGCACAAACAACCCGTACAAATGTTTCTACCAACTATTTTTCTCTTCTATATCTTTATTCGCTACTTTCTTTTTTAAAATTAGATTTATTTTTCTATCTATTTTGGAAGAATAATTGTGAACAAATCTTTTATTATCAACTCCTAAAATCCATTTAATTCCGGTCTCCTCGCTAGCAAAAAATATCTCATCCATCTCTAAAATATGCTCTTTTTTAATATTTGGTAATTCAACTGTTTTTAGTTGAAGTTGTTGGGCAGTTTCTAAAATTATATCTCGAGTGGTATCTTCAAAACATCCACTATCTAACGATGGAGTAATTAGTACATTCTCTTTTATCATAAAAATATTGGAGGCAATCCCTTCAGAAACCATTCCATTTTCGTTTATCAGGATTGAATTTTGATAAGATGAATCGCGAAGTTGCGACAGTTTAATTTGCCAGTTAGTTTTATTATAAAACAGATATCGATTCAAATCGTTTATCGAACGCCTTTTCATTTCAGAAAAGTTAACTAATATTCCATTATTTGAAAATGGAAATTAAAAATCGGAATAACCAATTGAGGATATTACATAATCTATTTTTGTATCGATAATAAATAGCTGAATATTAATTAATCCTGAACGGAAAAATTTATTCTTGTTTAACATTCGTTTTGATATGCGGAAAAGTTCTCTTTTCTTTTCTAAGAAATCTGGAATTTCAATATTAAATACTTTCAATTGTTGACAAAGGAAATCTATATTTTTATTGAAGAGTGGAATTCCTCCAAAACCAAACCATATTTTTTGCGACAATACAATAAGGTCGTCCCAAAAAAGATGCGTTAAATTTGCATCTTCTTTTTGTATAATCTCACTATTATATATTATAAACTCCAATTGTTATAAGTTTAAATAAACGCAAATAACTTATCAATAAACTGATCTAATAAATTAGGTTTAAGTAGGATAGGGAAGATGAATCCGAAAATAGCTCCCAATATGTGAGCGTCGTGTGCAACATTATCGTCTCCTTTTTTATCTTTTTGATATGAATAAAAAAGATAGCCAACTGCAAATAAAATTCCCGGAATAGGAACTACTGCAAACAGGTATAATTTTTCCCAT
>DAOVTY010000042.1 GCA_030632865.1 Bacteroidota bacterium | reverse complement strand
GTGAAAAGTTAGTAGATTTTGAATACCAAGATCATGAGTTAACAATTCGTCCGGAAGTAACTCTTTCCAAACCATTTGGTATTTGCTCGTGGATAACTACCGCAGAACTACGTAATATTTGGGTGAGAAAATTAGAGTAGAAAGTATTTAGTAAAGAGTATTTAGTATCGAGAGTACAGGATCATTCCCATTTTTTTACTGCGAACTTCAATTGCAATTTCTTTCGTCTCTAAAAACTATTTTTTCTTTCCTTTTAATTTCCGCAATTCTTTTTCGTTATCGCGAATAAGTTTTTTCCAATTATTGTCGGTGTCTTTTGTAAAATCAAGTGTTTCGAGGTAAGTACCTTTTTCAATATCAAGTTTCGTAATTTCTTTCCCTAGAAATTCTTCAATTTCATTTAAAACCTCTTTTTCATCTGTGCTGCAAAACGAAATTGCTTGTCCTTTTTTTGTGCCTCGCCCTGTTCTTCCAACTCGGTGTACATAGTTCTCTGCAACTTCCGGCAAATCGTAGTTTACAACAAAATCAACATTTGGTATATCAATGCCGCGTGCACTCACATCAGTAGCAATTAGCAGTTTAATGTATCCTCTTTTAAAACGGTCGAGAGTGGTAGAACGTTCTTTTTGTTCTTTGTCGCTGTGTATGGTTTCGCTTTCAATTTTAACTCGTTCCATTGCTTTTTTTACTCGCTCGGCACGCACTTTTGTTCGCACAAAAACCAAAATTTTACTCTCTTTATTCTCATCAACTAAACGTTCTAAAAAAGCTCGTTTATCATCCATTTCAATAAAAGCAACTTTATGCTCTATATTTTTTGCCACCGGATTTTTTGGCGAAACCTGTATTCTAATTGGTTTGCTAACCAGAGAATAAGCCAACTTTTTAATTTTTGGATTAATTGTGGCAGAAAAGAAAAGTGTTTGTCTTTTTTTGGGAAGAAACCTAATTAGGTCGTTAATATCTTTAATAAAACCAAGGTCGAGCATGTGGTCGGCTTCGTCTAAAATTAGTGTGTCTGTTCTACGCAAATTAATATATCCCTGACTTACTAAATCGAATAACCTACCAGGTGTAGCAATTAAAATATCAACTCCACTTTGTAATTTGTCTATTTGAGGAGCTTGTTCTACACCTCCAAATATTCCGGTTGCTTTTACTCCTGTTTTGTGCGCGATAGATTTAAATACTTCAGTTATTTGTTCAGCCAACTCGTGTGTTGGTTCCATAACTAAACACTTTATTCCATCGCCTCTTTTATCTTTTTTTGCACGTTGAATTTTATTTATTATAGGAATAGCAAACGCTGCAGTCTTTCCAGTGCCGGTTTGTGCAATTGCCAAAACATCTTCGCCTTTCATTATTGGCGGAATTGCTTTGTATTGAATATCAGTTGGTCTTCGAAAATTTTGCCTCTCTAAATTCTTTTTTATTTCGAACGAAATGGAATAATCCTCAAACTTCATTTGTAAATTGTTTATGAGTGCAAAGATAGTTGAAACTATGACAAACTGAGTATAATAGTTTTTAGCTAAGTAAACTTTAACGGAATGTATGTAACACTTTAATTGAACGATGATTCAATAATAATTAACCACTAATAAATAGTCAATTTAAAGCGTTGCCCAAATGCGAGCCAGCGAATATCCTGGAGCTTTTATTTCCAAATCGAGAAAATATCCAAACGGAGTTTGTGTAGTAGTAAACTCTGCATTTTGAAGCCGTGTTTCTGCCTGATCAAAAAGTTCTTTGGTAAATTCTACCGATGCTTTCGACTCTGCTAAATGGGCAAACGAATGAAGAATAATTTTTTTACAATTGTTTTTTCGGGCTGCCCATTTTATGTGGTTCACAAGTTTTTTCTCCCGGCTGGTTACAGTTTTCTCTTCGTCGGTTTCTTCAATCTGAATAAATGCTAAGATTGAGTCGGTGAATTTTGCTCCTGCAGTAATTTCCTCAGCAGAATCTAAATTTTTCTGAGCCGGATTGTAACCAAACTCATCAACATACATTACTAATACCTTCATAGTTTAAGAATAGTCCGAAGTCCGAAGTTGGAATACGGAAGGTTATTTTTTATGAAATACAAATATAGTGTTAAATAGAATTAGCCACAGATTTACAGATTATAAAATTGTCTCATGAAATGAATATTTCACTATTGAGATTTAATCTGTGAATTTGTGACTTTCTTATTTGAATCTGTAATTTATCAGTTTTGAATAGATGCCAACAATTCTAACCCTAATTTTTCTGTCCATTTGCAAATTTCTGCAACTTGTTCGTCGGTTAGTTTAGCTTCTTTGTGCATTAATATGTATTCTTTTATTGGCATTTTTTTGTGTTCTACTTCCTGGCAAATATCTTCCAAAGCACTTATTTTGTCAAAAATATCGAGCTTAGCCCAATCCGATAAATTTAGTTCATCTTTTCCTGCAACTACATGTTTGTTTACCATCCACGATACTGGTGCAATATTGTGGTACCATAAGTAATTTGTTTGGTTCGAGTGGCAATCTAAACAAGCGTTTTTTAGTATTAACTTAATATTTTCAGGAACCTGCTCTTTTTTTAAAATATGATTCTCCGAAATCTCTTTATTATTCTTTTCAGGTTGAAAAAACTGAATTGTAATAAATGCCGCAAGCAGAATAATAGTAATTATTTTAAATAATTTATTCATAAACAAAATGGCTTCGAATATTAAATCGTTTAAAACTATTTACTTTTCACCAAAACTTCAGCCTCTTTTTTTGCCCATGCAATTAATACTTGTTTCTCTTCAGAAGTTAATTTTTTTTCAGGGTATTTTTCGAGGAATTTTTTTGGTGGCATATCATTATCTTCAACAGTTTCTCCAATATGTTTATAAGCACTAATTTGTTTCATAAGCGATAAAGTATTCAGTTTTTTAAAATCAAGTTCCTCTTTTGCATCCTCGTTTTTAGATTCTGTATTGTGGCATCCAAAGCATGATTTTTTAATAATTGCTGTTACATTTTCAGGCATTTCTGGATTAGATTTTACTGTTGGTTTTTCCAAAGCAAATACAATTGTTGACGCGAATAAAAATAGAACTACTAATGTTGAAATAAGGCTTTTTCTTTTCATGATTAAAATTTTAGTTGTTTGTATTTTGTCTAATTTATAATAATTCAGAATATATAACATCGTTTAATCATATTTTGTTGAATAATACTATTTTAATTTACCGATTGAATAATTATAATAGAGAAATAGAATTGATATATTTGCTAAAAATTTTTTTATGCGCGCTTTTTTATTTTTAGTTTTTGCATTTCTTTTTTTTAGTATATCTGGCTGGAGTCAAGTTTCTCAAGGAGGTTTTCCTAAAAAAATTATGAACTTAAAAAGTGCCGGAGTTCCAATAATTAAAATGCCAGCTTTTAATTCCAAGTTGCTTATTAATAATCAGGTTGTAGATAATAATGAAGTTGCTAAACTAAAGCCTTTTAAATTTGCTCATGCTTTTAATGTTAGTTTAACAACCGAAAACTCTGGAGAATGGTACACTACAAACGATGGTACTCACTGTTGGAAATTAAAAATCCGCTCAGAAGGAGCCAAATCGATAAACTTAATTTTTGATAATTTTAAATTGCCAAAATATGCACGTCTTTTTATTTTTAATGACGATGAGAACTCTGTTCTAGGTGCATTCACTTCTGCAAATAATAAAGCGTCGGGTAAATTTGCAGTATTGCCAGTTGCCGGAGATGAAATTACTGTTCAATACGAAATACCTCAGGAAAATTTAAATGAAATAAATTTTGAAATTATTAGTGTAAATCACGATTTTGTTGGAATTCTAAAATCTGATGATCGCCGTCCGCTTGGAAAAGCTGCAGGCGAGTGTAATATTGATATTAATTGCGACTTGGGAGACGAGTGGAATGATGTCAAAAATTCAGTTTGCAGATTGATTGTTAATGGTATTGAAATTTGTTCAGGAGCATTAATAAATAACACCGAAGAAAATCAGAAACCTTATATTATTTCTGCAGCACACTGTTACGATAAATGGGAATATGCAGAAACTACAGTTTATGTTTTTAATTACGAAAGTCCGTTTTGTGCTCCATTAGATGGCGATCCCGCTAATTCTATTTCGGGTGCGTTAATGCAAGCGCAGTTTGATAGTATGGATTTTTCTCTGGCAGAATTAAGTTTAATACCTCCTCCTGATTTTCGACCATATTATGCTGGGTGGGAGCGTAGCACTACTTTACAAGATTCATCTGCAAGCATTCATCATCCGCAAGGAGACATTAAAAAAATTGCAATAGATGAAGATGCCCCTCTTATTTCTGATTTTAATAGTTCATATACTAAAAATGGGTTTCTAAGAATTTTGAGGTGGGAAGATGGAGTTACTGAAGTTGGATCATCGGGTGGCCCCCTTTTTAATAAGGATAATAATATAATTGGCACTTTAACAGGAGGAGTAGCATTGTGTGGGAATCCTATTGATGATTATTTCGAAAGATTTGCTTTATCGTGGGATTATAAATCGGACTCAGCAAAGCAGTTGAAATATTGGTTAGATCCTTCAAATTCAGGCGTGGAAACGTTAAGTGGGAATCAGTTTTATGAGAATGGTAATATTTGTGGTGCTTTTACAAATCTTAACGACGATGATAATTATAAGACCATTCCCATAGACAATTCAGGAGAATTTGCAGGTTATTGGGGCGGAACAAATAGTGTTGGAATTACTGAGTTTACAGAACAATTTTCTATTAACGGAAATGAACAACTCTCTGGTGTATCATTTGGAATAGGGAAGATTTACGAAGCTAATAATTCTATTAATAGCGAAATAACCATTAAAGTTTACGATGGTAAAAAAATGCCAGAAACAGTTATTTATTCGAAAAATGTATTGATAAAAGATTTGGTTGAAGATGCCATGAATTTTATTGGATTCGATGAAATAGTTGAGCCATACGATACTTTTTATGTGGGATTTGAATTGAGTAATATGCAACCGGCAGACTCCTTTGTGGTTTATCAGTCGTTGCGCCCGGCAAATACCGATAATTTTTTTTATTTCAAACAAAACGGGAATTGGCAAAATTTTAAGGACGAAAGTTTGGGTTATAATTCAATCTCAAATATTATTGAACTTGTGGCTTGTAATATTAGCGATACGCCAAGCGACACTCCTATTGTTGATAATCCAATGGAGATATTTGTATTCCCAAATCCTGCACAGTCTGTTATAACAATGGAAGCTGGTATCAATATCTCAGAAGAGAATATTTCGGTAATTAATCTGTTAGGACAGAGTGCTGTAGTTAAAATATCCAAAATCCACGAGCGTAAAGTAGAAATTGATCTCACTGGAAATGTGCCGGGAGTCTATTTTATTCGGTTTTATAACGGCGAACATTTTGTATCTAAAAAAGTATCTTTTGTTCCCTGGTAAAAGTTAGTTTAGTTTTTCACCTATTACAAAATCTAGTTGTTCAATTGATAAATCCTTGGCGATAATTTTTTTGTTCTCATCTAAAATAAAAATACGTGGTGTTTTTCTGGCATCGTACGAAATTTTAAATCTCGAAACATGTTCTTTGTCCCAAACATTTATCCAATCCCACATTTTGTGTTTCTCCAAAAAATCAACCCACTCTTCTTTATTATCCATTGAGTAAATTGCAAAAGTTTCCAACCCTTTATCTTTATATTTAAGATAAATGTCGTTGTATAATTGAGGTGTAAATATTTTACAATGCGAACAATTTGGCTCGTAAATAATAACAACCGTAAGTTTTTTATCTATTTGGTGAAGATTGAAAAACTCGCCGTCAACACTTTCTAAAGTTAAATCTGCAGCCGTTTCCCCAATTAAACCTCTCTCCATAAACATTACATTTTCTCTTATCAGTTTCATCGATTTTTCGGTTGCCCAAAATGCTTCGCCACTTAAATAGTAGGTTTTTGCTAAATCAACAAAAAGGGCATCCATTCCCATTATTTTACTGTTAATACTTGAGTTCAAAAACCACGAGGTTACAAACTGAAATATTCGTTTATTTGGTTTAACCGATTCTATAAACTCAAAAACCGGTTGACGAACCGAATCATAATTTTGATAAAGTACTTTTGTAAACCATGTTTCAAGTTTTGGTTTTAAAAGAGGTGTATATAAAAAGCGCTCGTTTGTATAATCTAAGTAATCCCAATAATGTTTTTGTTGATAATAATATTTTGCCATTAAAAGAAGAGAATCATTTTGTTGAATTTCAAGGGCAAGTGTAGATTGGTCCAATTCTGGAACATAATTAGACATTAAAAAAGCAGCCAGAAAAGTATTCGGATATTTTTTATTTATGTTTTTCCAGTAATTATTTAATTGGGGTGTTAATTTTGATAACTCTCCCTGTAGATTCTCTTTTTCTGTGTCGGTTGCAGTTTTAAACTTACTATTAATTTCAGCAGCTTCTTTTTTAATGTTGTTTAAAAACTCGATGTAGGTTATAAATTCTTCTGTTTCAGTTGCACCGTCTGCTTGAATATCTTTACTGATAAAAGTTTTATTAGTGATTGTAAATTCCTGGTCGGCTCCCAACAAAAAATCAAAATGGGTTTTGTCGTCCATGTAAATTTTATATAATCCTTGAGGTAAAAGAGTGTCGCCAGATATTGTGCCACTCCCGTTGGCATTGAGCTGAAGTGTGTCGTCAACAAAAATATTACCCACAAAATGGTGAGCCAAAAATACTTGCTTATTTGCTGCCGATTCCAGATTAAGGTTAATTTTATATCCCTGCGAAAAAGCAACGTTAGAAATAAATATTAAAATAAGGGAAATGTATTTTTTCATAGTATCTAAAATTTCGAGTTCAAAAATAATATTTTATTCAAAATAAAGTTTTAAATAAATGTATTTGATAATTTAATGATGAGAATCTTTCTGTAATTTTAACCCAATTCAAAAAAAAGCAATTTTATGCTGTCGATAAATATTCCGGTTTATAATATTGAAGTTAACAATTTGGTTCTGCAATTATTAGAGCAAGCTAAAAAACTTGATGTCTCTTACGAAATCAGAGTTTACGACGATGGTTCTAAAAACGAATATAAAATAAGTAACCGTATAATTTCGGAGTATTCGAATGTTGTTTATGTTGAGTTGGAAGAGAATTTGGGGCGATCGGCAATTAGAAATAAAATGGGTGTTGATTCGATATATCAGTATTTACTTTTTATCGATGCCGACTCTGCGATTGTGAAAGACAATTACCTCGAAATGTTTTTTGAAAATACTCGCTTAAATCTTGTTTTGTGTGGCGGAACTACCTACCAAGAAGAGAAGCCTGCCAACCACCAAAAACTACTGCGTTGGTTTTATGGTATAAATCGAGAGGCTGTTTCAGCAGAAATTAGAAATAGTAAAAAAGGTTTTATTATAACTTCAAATAATTTTTTAATTGAAAAAAAGGTTTTTGAAAAGATTAATTTTCGAGAAGAGATTAAAAATTATGGGCACGAAGATACTTTGTTGGGATATGATTTATTTAAAAATAGCATCGAAATTTTTCATATAAATAATCCCGTGGAACATACCGGTTTAGAAGAAGCGAGGGTGTTTATAGAGAAAACAAAAGTAGCTTTGGAAAGTCTTCATCAAATTACCTGTAATTTGTTGAATGGAGAAAAGATGTTTGTTGAGCAGGTTTATTTTTTGAATAGATATTCGCGAATAATAAAATATTTGCCGACTATATTTTTAAAATTGATTTTTAAAATTAGCAGAGGATTAATTGAGCGAAATTTATTGGGAAAAAATCCGATTCTATTTTGGTACGATTTTTATAAACTTGGTTTTTATTCAACATTAAAATAAAAAAACCATCCTTTAAAAAGAATGGTTTTTCGAAATTCTGTTTTCTATGTTTGTTTTCGGCTTTTAATATTTTAGTTTAATATCTCCGTATCTACTTTTAACCATAATTTTTCCTCCGTTTCCCGAACCAACTTTTCCGTTAATAGTTCGGGTGTTATTATCTTTAATTTTGTTGCCCGAAAAATTATCTTCTGGGTACGAAATTCCGCAATACTGGCAGCTTGCATCTACATAATAACTTGCTTCATCAAGCCCAAGAGAAATTTGTCCGTAACTATTTGTAATAGAAATAGATTCAAAATCTGCTGCAACTTGACTAACTCGCACACTTCCGTAACCTGTTTCAATTTTTAAACTTTTATCCAACTCCTCAATTTTTAAATGGCTGTATTTCGTATTTGCCGTAACCGACTCAACTTCCTCGAAATTTAGCTTGTCGTATTTCGACTCTATATCAAGTACTTTCCCCTCTTCTACGGTAATATCTGAATATTTCGATTCAAGCTTTAAATTTTTAATCTCGCCAAAACTTATGGGCGAATATTTAACCTGAGCTATAATATTTCCTCCTGCAACAATATTCGCATTTCCGTATGCAAGTGTAATATTTGTCTCTTCTCCTAAAAGTTCATTTGCCGAAAAATTTCCGTATTGAATATTAAAAGTGCCGTGTCCTGTTAATTTATTTACAAAAGTATTCCCATATTTATTCGCTATTTTGAGATTCATGTCAGACGGAATATTTATTTCGTAATCGATACTAAATTTTCCATGACTTTTAAAATTATTAGAAATTGTAGTTACTGCTTTTACTGTGCTTCCACTTCTTCTAAATTCCACTTCAATTTTATCCAAAAGGTCGTCTGCTCTTTTTTCGTCGCGGGCTTCTACAGTTATGGTAACAGCAATGGTAACACTGTCGGCTCTATTATTGGTTACTTTTACTTCGCCGTATTTGTTGGTAATATCAAGTGTTTGAACACTTATTGCTGCCCAGGCTTCGTAAAGTTCTTTCGTTTTTTCTTCTGCTACAGCAGTTTTTCCTACTGATAATATGCTAATAATAATTAGCAATGTTAGGATTCTAAATTTCGTTTTCATGATTATTATTTAATTGTTTTACTTCTTCTAATTTATTTACTATCATACTTATAACACTAAGTTTAGTTTGGTAATATTCTAACATTGCATTTACCACTCGCTCGTCTTTTGGGTTTGCAGCTAAATCTTTTTGTAGTGCTTTAAACCTCTCCTCAAATTCGGCAAGTTCACTGTCCATCATTTCCTGTTCGTTTTCCGATATAAATCCATCGTTATTTAAAGAGTTCCACTGGTTTAATCCAACATTAATTGCATTGGTAAAATAAAACTCAACCTCTTCATATTCGTTAGAAACTGATGCAAGCGTAACTTCGTTATTACTGCTTGAATTAAAAAATGGATTCTGCTGATTTGGTGAAAAATATATCCAGGCCTGATTTGTGGCAAGCAATACAAAAACTACTGCTGCAGCTACTTTCCAAACAACATTAAATGTAATTTTTCTTGTTTTATGCTGAACTTTTAATTTTGCCTCGAAACGTTCGAAATGTCCCTCTAAAGGTTCAACTTCGTTTAACTCTTCCAGGTTGTTAAAAATTAATTTTTCTATGTTATCTTTTGCTTTCATTATTTAATAATTGGTTGGAGAACTGAAATCCGTAATTACCGGAAATCTTATTATCCATATTTTGTCTTTTATATTCGTATCTATTTTTTAATTGTACGAGAAAACTTCATTGTCCTTCAAAATAATTTTCAATTTGTTTTTTGCTCTTAAAAGTTGTGTTCTCGATGATGAATTTGAAATTCCTAAAATGTGACTAATCTCGTCGTGGTCGTAACCTTCAATCAGATATAAACTTAAAACCACCCTATAACCATTTGGTAATTCCTGAATTGCACTGTTTAATTTTTGCACATTTACCTCCTTAGTTTCCATTTGGTAATCAGAAATCTGAGCAGTTCTTTCGGTAACTTCTTCAAACTGAACCTTTCTTTTTTTCAAGTAATCCAATGAACGATTTACAACAATTTTTTTGAGCCAGGCTCCAAAACTAACTTCACCTTTGTATGTCTCAATTTTTTTAAATGCACTTAAAAAAGCCTCCTGCATCACATCTTCTGCCTCCATTTCATCGTTGGTTATTCTAATACTAACACTGTACATTGCCTTGTAATACAATTTGTAAAGTTGGAATTGCGCTTTTTGGCTGCCATCCTTACACTGGTTAATAATCTCCTGATGAATATTTTTATATAGTGTATTCAAATCTTCAAATTCTGTGTTAATGACGCATTCAATTTTTTAATGTTGCTTGCTTTTCTTTTTTTCTTAATTAAATGTATTAATTATCACCACAATTCGTTTCGTTACTTTAACGGTATGTATTTTTTTGAATTTAATTTTCCGCCAATATTGGGTGTCTAATTACACTATTTAAGATATAGGTTAATAAACGTGCACTCATATTTTAAAAATTTAGTGCCAAAATACAAATCCCAAAAAGGAAGGGGCATTCAGATATTATAATGAATTATAATATTGAACCAGCTCTTTAAGTTTTTCGAGCTTGCTGGTTTTAACTTTGTTCTTTTTTACAAAAGTTGAAATTTCATCTTTATGATCTGGGAAAATTTGAAGCAATTCGTTTTTGCTACTAACTTTTTTTGCCATTTCTGTATTAATGCGGATAAAATACGAATCAGATTTTTTTACAAATTTTGGAGGTTCTGCTTCTTTGTATGCTCCTGGCTCTTCTGCTTTTTTAAATATTATTTCTAATTTTTTATATAACGAAGCTTTTCCCTCTTCTTCAACAATAAAAAAACCATTTTTATTCTTTTTAGTAATCGCATAAGGGATGTAAACCATTTTATAATCTTTAAATTCAACCACCTCAACTATTTCCGGAGTAGCTAAAGCCTGAACCTCATTAGCTGTAGTTTTAAATTCTAATTGGTCGTTATAAATATTATATCTCAGAAGAATATCTACAAACTGATATTTTGATGTTGTGAAAATTGTACCGATAATAAATTCATCGTTTAAATATGGCGAACCTTTAATATCATCTTCCGTTAACATATTTTTCCATTCGCCATCCTGAATTTGATTCGTGTTATATAGATCCATCACTTGTCGTATTTCATAAATTTGCGCATGCAAGAAATTGGTTGCAAATAAAAGTATTATTGCTACTAAAATGTATCGTTTCATAACTTTAATTTTAAAATTTAAATATACAAAAAGTCAATGCGAATAAACTAATTTCAACATTCAATTGTTTTGAATAAAAAACGCAATGGCACATTCTCATGGAAACACCGAAGTTTCTTTGTCTAAACTAATTTTCACTATTTTCTTGAATCTAGTAATTACAGTAGCACAGATTATTGGTGGTATTATTTCTGGAAGCTTGGCTTTAATATCCGATGCTATTCATAATTTTAGTGATTCAATTTCTATAATACTTGCTTATTTCGCACAGATTTTAAGTAGTAAGCCTTCTACTAGCAAATCTACTTTTGGTTATAAACGAGCTGAAATTTTGGCTGCTTTTATTAATGCACTTTCGTTAATCGGGATTTCTGTTTATCTGGTTTTCGAAGCGGTTGACCGTTTTGTAAATCCACAGGAAGTAGATGCCAAATGGATGTTTTGGTTGGGAATACTTGGGCTAGTTGCCAATGGAATTTCAGTGCTTGTTTTACAGCACGAAAGACATAAAAACCTCAATATTAAAGCTGCATATTTGCATTTGCTTGGCGACGCGTTAACTTCGTTGGCAGTGGTTTTAGGTGCTTTAGTAATTTGGTTTTATAAAATTTATTGGATTGATGCGGTGGTTACTATTTTAATCAGCATCTATCTTTTTGTTCATACTTTACAGCTGTTAAAAGAATCGGTTACTATTTTAATGCAAATGAGTCCGGCAGATTTAGATGTTAACACAATTAATGATCGGTTGTCGCAAATTGAAAATGTACAAAATATTCATCACGTCCATTTGTGGAATTTAACTGATAAGCTTATTCATTTAGAATGTCACATAAATTTGAATGATGATTTAAAAATTTCGGAAACAAACAAGATTTTTGAATTGGTTAGAAAAATTTTGCATGATGAATTTGATGTTGAACATGTTACAATTCAGTTTGAATTTGTAACAGAAAGGAGAGAGGGATGCGAGTGTGAATAAAAAAAAAGCCATCCGTAAAATAACGAATGGCTTAATAATGTATATTTTAAATCTTATTCTTTTGGTTTAATCTCTTCTCCTGCAATAGAATCGCGCATCGAAGTATCTGCCATTATATTTTTATATTTCATATAATCCATAATTCCCAGATTTCCACTTCTGAATGATTCTGAAATTGCCAATGGAACTTGTGCTTCGGCTTCAATAACTTTAGCTTTCATTTCCTGAGCCTTTGCAATCATCTCCTGTTCTAATGCAATTGCCATGGCACGGCGTTCTTCGGCTTTCGCCTGAGCTATGTTTTTATCCGCTTCGGCCTGATCCATTTGTAATACAGCACCAATATTTTTACCTATATCGATGTCTGCAATATCAATCGACAGAATTTCAAAAGCTGTTCCTGCATCCAATCCTTTTTCTAACACAGTGCGCGAAATAAAATCAGGATTTTCTAACACCGCTTTATGCGAATGTGATGAACCAATTGACGAAACAATTCCTTCTCCAACACGAGCTAGAACAGTGTCTTCACCAGCACCTCCAACCAATTGTTTAATACTTGCCCGAACGGTTACACGAGCTTTTGCTACTAACTGAATTCCGTCTTTTGCAACCGCAGTTACCGGTGGTGTATTAATTACTTTTGGGTTTACCGACATTTGAACTGCTTCGAAAACATCGCGTCCAGCGAGGTCGATTGCCGTTGCCATGTTAAACGATAATTCGATGTTTGCCTTTGATGCCGAAACCAGTGCATGTACAACTCTTGCAACGTGTCCGCCGGCAAGATAGTGTGCTTCCAAAGCATCGCGGTTTAACGGAACACCTGCCTTAATTCCTTCAATCATTGCACGAACAATTACCCCCGGAGGTACTTTCCTGAAACGCATTAAAAACAGTTGCAATAACGAAATTCGCACGCCCGAAACCAGTGCCGAAAACCAAATTCCGACTGGAATAAAATAGAGAGTGATAAACAGTAATACTACTACTCCAATAATTAATCCTAAACTACCTACAGATTCTATCATTTTATTATTTATTAAATGGTTCTACAATAATTTTATTCGAAAGTATTTTTGAAACTATTATTTCTGTGTTTTGATCAATAAACGAACCGGTTGATTGTGCTTCAACAATTTCGCCACTAACTTTAACTTTGCCTGAAGGAGCTAACCTTCCGATTGCTTTTCCAATATCACCAACCTTAATTTTTTCTTCGTTAATTGTATCTATTTTTCCCTCAATTTTGGAATTCAGAATCATTTTTTTACCGGCTCTAGATTTGAAAAAATAATAAATCATAAGTGGTGCAGCTATTAAAACTATCAGAAGTGTTAAAAATCCGGCACCGGTTCCAAAATCAACAAATGCAATATAAACACTTGCTCCAAGCAGTAAAAAACCTCCAATTCCTGCAATTGTAACTCCCGGAATTACAGCAAATTCAATTAATAAAAGAACAAGTCCGAGTAAAATTAGTAAAACGATAGCAAATACACTCATATTATTTTAGTCTATTGTTGCAGTTAATTTTTTTTCTATTAAGGCAGTTTTTAAGGGTTCTAACGAATCGAATTCTCCCTTTTTAATATCGCATTTTCCTTTATGATGTGCAATTAAAGTACATTGAGCAGCTTGTTCGTAATCGTGTTTGCAAATTTCTATTAGTGCATTAATTACATAATCGAACGAGTGAACGTCGTCGTTGTGTAAAATTAAAAAGTTTCCTACGGCAGAATCTTTCTCATTTTTTTGAATTGCTCTCTTTTTTGTCTCTTTCGATGTCATTATAATTCTTTTGCCTGCTCCAAAGTTATTCTTTTTCCATTTAAATACGGCACAATATATGCATCTTTTATTCCCTCTTGCCTAACTTGATTTTTCATTATTAGGGCATCATCGTAATTAATCAGATTTCCTGTAGTATAAACTACCACACCTTTTTTGTCGGTGTAATTTTCAATTTTACGAATAAAAGATAATTTATCGAATAATTGTTTTGTATAGCTTGGTAAACCTCTACTGTACGCTCCAATTTGTATTTTGTATATTAACTCATTATCATTTTGTTCAATTGAAGTAGATATATTTTCTGCACCACCCAGTAAAATAATTGGGTCGATTAAAGTATTTGTTTCAACGGTAGTTGTTTCCATATTAACGGTATCATTTATATCTTCTACCGAAATCAATGCTAATTCTGTTATGAATTTATCTATTTCATCTTCTTCTGTATTTTTCCAATACTCAGCTTCCGTTAATTTTGCCTGAATAAGACAACTAGAAGCATTGCTTTTTAATTTATATATTTCATTTTCGTATGCTAATATTTTTTCACCAATATAATTTTTCTCCTCGCGTGTTTTTACCGATGAATATTCCTCTCGCAGTACATCCACATTTATTAAACTAAAATCTAATACTTTTTGTAGCGAATCTCCTTCCAAAAAAAAATATATTCCCTTTTCTGTTTTGAAATGCGATGTGTCTTTATATGTAATTTCGTTATTAACCTTAAAATTAATTAATTCGTCTTTTGGAATTTTAACCACAAACTCATTTTCAAAAATATCTTCGCTCGCGGCAACTAAAATAGTATCATTTTTAATTGCCAATTTTTGGTTTACTAAATCAGTTCTTGCTGAATCTAATTCGGAAATTAGATCGCTGGAAACTGTATCTGCTAAATTAGCTTCTACACTTTCGTTAACCATAAATTTTTCGTATGGATTAATTTTATCGTAACACTGTTGAATTTTTTCTAAAATTTTATTTTTATTAATTTCTGCAGGCGAATCCGTTGATTTGTATTTAGTGTAAAATTTTAGCGCCCTTTCCCAATTACTCCGCGCATGGTATTGAACACCAAAATAGTAA
Organism: Bacteroidota bacterium; assembly: GCA_030632865.1. Classification (GTDB taxonomy): domain Bacteria; phylum Bacteroidota; class Bacteroidia; order Bacteroidales; family Prolixibacteraceae; genus Draconibacterium. Next base: position 498 of record DAOVTY010000042.1, on the reverse strand, counting down.
TTTATATTAATGGGCGAAACTTCCTGATTTGCCAAAATCAAACATTCTAAATCTGCATTTGTAAAATGGTTATTCTCAGTTCGACAGGCACCGTAGAAATAGTTAACCATAAAATCGTCAGGTTTTTCGCCTAATATTTTTTTGAATAATGGTTCAGCTTCATTAAAATTTTCTTTATCGAATAGTTGAATCGCTTTAGTTAAATCATTTACATTTTCGCTTTGAGAAACTGCAATGAATTGAGAACTCAAAAATACAATAAGTGATATTAGATATGAATAATTTTTTATCAAGTTCATAGTAAAAACTGGGTAGCTTTTAAATTCATGTAAAAATACAAAAATAAATTGGCTGGTAAATTATTTTTACTTTTTGAATGACTTCGAAAATTCAAGATGCAAGTGCGACAATGTTATCAAATTTAGTTAAAAACATTTTTCCAGGTGTATTATAATTTAGTTTTTTTCTGGGTCTCCTATTAAGCTTCATTGTTATTTC